>NZ_JADBUP010000062.1:0-78080 GCF_020245605.1 Microcystis sp. M061S2
ATAATTGATAATTCCCTCTCCCCACTTCATAATTCATAATTGATAATTGATAATTCCCTCTCCCCACTTCATAATTCATAATTGATAATTGATAATTCCCTCTCCCCACTTCATAATTCATAATTGATAATTGATAATTCATACGGGCAATTGTGGGCAAAAGGGTTGATATTGCCACGTCGGGATTGTGTACGGTGGTTTACTTGGGTAGTTGTCCGGTGGTGGTGGGACAAACTCTAGGAGATAATCGCATCCGTCAGGATATAGCGGTCGCTTTGGGGATAAAAACGGCTTTAGCTGTGTTAATTAGGTTTAATAATCAGTTATTTGGTGCAGTAATGCTTTTAAACCGTCTCGATGGTCAGGAATTGACCGATCGAGATAGTTTATTAGTGGAGGAATATCTTTGTTCTTGGCCAGATTCTTAGTAAAAGCGATTTTTGATCAGATTGGCATTCACGAATAAAGCGTTACAGTAAATTAGTCCTTCATAGGGATAGGGAGACCAATAGGATAAATCGTATAGACCATTAAAACGAAAGCCTTGTTGATACAATTGGTCGTAAATTTTGGTAAAAAATGTATGGCGAAAATCGGAGGGACGAAACCCAACTTCTGAAAGAATCATGGCAATTTTTCTTTCTTCTAGAAAATTGGTTGCTCCGGCTAAAACCTGTAGCTCATAACCCTCTGTATCCATTTTAAGCAGGTCTATCCTATCTATCCCCTGATCTTGACAAAAATTATCTAAGCTATCAATTGTAATTGTTTCTGTTTTGTCGGTGGATTGGCCTTGATTCTCCCCTACGGGCCGGTTTAAGGCATCGCTGAGGGAGTTTTGTTGAGAATTAGAGTTTAAAATAATTGTTTTTTCTGAAGGTTGCTCGCCTAAAGCGATCGGAAAACAGCGAATTCGCTGATTATCAGCAAATTTTTGAGATAATTGGGTAAAAGTTTCCTTGATTGGCTCGAAACAAAGAATATCAGCTTGAGGAAATTTTTGATGAAAGTAACTGCCTGTTTGTCCAATATTGGCCCCGACATCAAAAATAATCTTTGGTTGCTGGTGATGACAAATTCTTTCTATATCTGAGGCCACATCCCAACCAGCAGGGAAGGAATCGGGGGAAACTTTCTTGTAAGTCTCAAGACTCAATTCATGAATCAAATTTTTCAGCCAGCTTTTAATGCTCATAATTGTTTTGTAAATTAGGAGGGTAATTGATACAGTCAATATAGCAATCGAAGGGACAAGTAACTAGAGTAAAAAAAGTCACTTTAATTATCCTCTGTCCCTGCAACTGTTACTCAGAGATGAGGGATAAAAGCGGTTGGGTAATCCAGTTAAATGCTACGGCGATTTGATGGTTAAGGGTGGGCAGACGGTAGAGATAGACTAAGCGACGGGTAAGATGGGCAAGGGGACCGGCTAATTCTAGTCCTAAAGCGCTAATGGTAGCTTCATCGACTCCGAGGGTCAACATTTCGCCTAAAGGTTGATAACGGAAGGGTAAAGCCGGTTTATCGTGAAAACTCGCCCAAATATTCCAAGCGCAGTAGTCGGACTGTTGAAGGGCCACTTGGGCCGTGGCAGCGTAGGGTTTATCGTCTTGATCGCGACTATCGGCCGCATCGCCGATCGCGTAGATAGTGGGGTTTTCGACAGTTTGTAAATATTGATTAACTTTTAGTAATTTGCGCTCATTATGTGCTAGAGGCAAATTAGCGAGCAGTGGGGAGGCGATCGGGCTAACGGTCCAGAGAATTAGATCAACGGGGATATTGTCGATCTGTCCTTTGTAGTCAAGGGAGAGGCGATCCGCTTGGATATCGGCGACGGTGGTTTCGAGGTCTAACCAAACCAGACGTTTTTCTAGGGCTTTTTTGGCGGTGTCGCGGTTAAATTGGGTTGAAGGGCCGAGTATATCGCTATTTCTTTCGATCAGACGAATTCTTCCCCTTTCTCCGAGGCGATCGGCCAGCTTACAGGCTAATTCTACGCCGCTATAACCGCCCCCGATAATGGCGACCCGGATTTTATCGCGATCGGATTGTTCTAGGGTTTTGAGTCGATCCCGAAGACGATAGGCATCCTCGAGACTACGGAAGGGGATAGCGTGGGTTCTGGCCCCGGGTAGGAAGTCAAGGGAAGATTGACCACCGAGGGCGATGACGAGGCGGTCATAGCATATATCGTTTTGATTGTCAAGGGTTATTTTATGATTATTAACATTGATCGCCGTGACGGTTCCCTGTTGGAAGTCAACGGGGGTATTAGCGAGCAATTCGCTGAAAGGGGGAGCAATTTCCCAGGATTGCAGTTCTGAGGTGACTAATTCGTAGAGAAGGGGAGAAAATAAAAAGCGATCGTTTTTATCAATTAAGGTAATTTGGGGGGTGTGTTGATCGGTCCAAGGCAATTGACTCAAACGTAAAGCAGTATAGAGTCCACCAAAACCACCACCGAGAATACAAATTTTTGGGCTTGAGTCAGTCATATCGATCGCTGAGGGTTTTGTTTCTTATTTTGACACTCCCTGCCGTGAAATGGACGGGGAACCTGAAACCCAAATTTTCGGTAAAGCAAGGAAAGAAAAATAGTTTTTATTTATCTACCCAGCCAAATCGTCAGCAAAGCCACAATTGTAGCCAGAAAAAGAATATGATTCATCCAATCGTCGAAAGACCAATTTTTAAACATAATTAGCTCCTTAAAATCGAGGCTTACTGCTCAACAGCTTACCTTAATTTCTAATAGAAGTGCTATCGGGTGCAGCCGGTTGACCGGGGCAATATGTTGAGATTAGTTAAGGGCAGTAAAGGGATCGTTAAATCAATCATAAATTGTTATAGTCCATCTCCTCCAGAGCCTAGCATAGAGGGGAAGCCTCCTTAATCCCTAGGTAATTGCATGAATGGACTACAACAACAGATTATCAGTCTTGATCGGAAAGTCGATCGTCTACAGGATATTGTCGAAAGCCTCGGCCAGCAAATTGCTATCCTAGCCAAGGATAAATCGAGTCATTCCCTGCGAGAATCCCTGGACATGGTTGGTTTTTCCGAGTTATCGGATAATAGCCTCTACGATCATAAAGATATTCTCCGGGATCACGGTGGCAAACAGGCCCCGGCTGTCAATGGCGATAATTCTTTTGCCGATGAAATCCAAATTCGCCGATTGACGGCACAATTGACGGCGGCTTACAATCGCATTGCAGCTCTCGAAGAACAATTACTCAGCTATCGCATCCATTCCTAGTTAATTTCTGCCCAGAGGATTGGGTAAACCGGGTAAGGTAGGATTAGTCGGCAAATTGGGCAAAGGATTGCTATTTTCCATGGTGGGATTGTTAGCCTCCCCCGATAGAGTCGCTAAAGCCACGCGATCGCCGCCCACCTGTCGCAGTAGATCTAAAACCCCAACCACTTCGTTATAACTGGCATTTCTGGAGGCATTCAGTACCATCAGTCCATTGGGACTATATTGATGATAATTCTTGATTGCCTCGAATAACTGGAGGCGAGTCACCATCTGTTTTTCGACGTAGAGTTGTCCGAAATCATCGAGACTAACCACCAACATTTCCCGCATCGGGGTGGTAGCGGTACTAGCTTTCGGTAAATCAAGACTGATAGCCTGTTGGCGAGACAATCCCACTGCACCGAGAATAAAGAAGGTAAGAATACAGAAAATTACATCAATCAAGGGAATGATATTAACCTGCACATCCTCTTGAATGCGGTGTTGATCATGCCATAATTTGAGCGGACGGGCTGTGATATGGCTACTTTTTGACTTTTTGTGGTTAAGAGATTTAGTTTCGGCCATGGGTTATAAGGGGGAGACTTAGCGATCGAGGGGTTTTTCTAGGTTAGCACTGAGGGAGTATTGTTGGTCTTCTCCATCTAGCCAACGTTGACGGTAGATAATTTCTAAATCACTGCCAGCCTTGCGAAAAATTCTAGCTTGATTGAACCAGAGTCCCTGAAAAATGCGATAGAAAGCGAGGCTAAAGATAGCGACAATTAAGCCGGTAGCGGTGGAAATTAAAGCTTCACTAATACCTAAAGTTACTCCGGCTGTGGAGGAAGTTCCCAGGTCACTCAGTTGAATATTAGCCAAAGAGGTAATTAAACCGAGTACCGTTCCTAATAATCCTAGCAGGGGAGAAAGGGCGATGACTGCCTCAAGGATTTTATCGCCCCGTTTCATTAGAGATAATTGTTCATCGGCAGCTGACTCGAGGGCAAAGTGAAAAACCTCTGGATCTGGATTTTCTAAGCGCAGGGGAGCATAAAGATAGCTACCGATGGGGTGATTGCGGGAATCCCTAGCGACTTTTGCTGCCAAATCCCAGTTACGGATGGCGGATTCCATAATGCGATTTAAAATCTGGCCCTCACTAAGGAGGGTGCGACTCCAAAACCAAATTCGTTCGATAATAGTGCTAAGAGCTAAAATAGACAGAAAAAGCAGCGGCCACATAGCCACTCCGCCTTTTTGGATTAAATCAGTTATACTCACGAGTTGTTTTGTCCCTCCAATACCGGGCGATCGGGTAATGATTATAGTTTAAGGATTATAGTTTAAGATTTAGCTTAATCGATTGACATTTATAGTTCTTCCGCTGACTTACAATACAGGATGAGATGGGGCTTTTCAAGAGGCCCGAAGATGTCAAAAAAGGCATTAGGGATTGCCCCGACTCTATTTGAAGCTAATTCTGGCCTGAGAAGTCTAAACCACGGCTATCTGGGGTTTGCCGAAAAGGTTTTTCGTGGGGCAGGGTGTGGGATTTTACGCCAGCTACTATAAAAAAAAGGAGTGAAAATAATCACTCCTACTGATAATTAAAAGAAAAACTGGCTTAAACCTAGAGAGCATTGGCTCCCGCTACTACTTCTAACAACTCTTGCGTAATAGCGGCTTGACGCGCTTTGTTGTAAGTCCGGCTTAAAGTCCCGATTAACTCGCTGGCGTTCTCGCTGGCGTTACTCATCGCCGTCATCCGGGCTGCTAATTCACTCGCTGCCGATTCCTGGAGGGCGCGCAGTAATTGGTTATTTAAGTACAAAGGTAGGAGAGAATCGAGAATTTGAACGGGATTCTGCTCAAAAATCATGTCTTGGGGAAAAACCTGCGCCGGTTGGCTGGCCATTTTTTCCCGTTGTACCTTAAATTTTCCCTCTTTAGTCACCAAACGGAAAATCTCGTCATCCTGTACCGCTAAACCTTGGGTAGTTAAAGGTAACAGGGTTTGAATCACCGGAGTGGCACTGATCAGGGAGATAAAACGAGTATAAATTAACTCGACTCGATCGACTGTTTCCGATAAAAATAAGGAAAGCAATTCATCCCCAATAGTGCCAGCTTCATCGGCAGTGGGAATCTGTTCGAGGTTAATAAATTTAGCGGCAATTGGAGCATTGCGGCGCTCGAAATACTGTGCCGCTTTTCGGCCGGCAACCACTAATTGATAGTTAATCCCTTGCTCTTTTAATTCATTCATCCGTTGTTCGGCACGACGGATGACGTTAGTATTATAACCGCCACAAAGACCTCGATCGCCTGTGACTACTAACAGAGCCACGGTTTTTACTTCCCGTTGGGCCAGTAGGGGTAAATTAACATCACTAAAGGCTAAACGACCTTGCAGATTATAAAGTACCTGAGCGAGGGCATCGGCAAAAGGACGGGTACAGAGAACTTGTTCTTGGGCGCGACGCACTTTTGCTGCCGCCACCAGACGCATGGCCTCGGTAATTTTTTTGGTATTTTTGACCGATTGAATTTGGTCGCGAATCGCTTTGAGATTAGGCATAATTCAGTTATCAGTTATCAGTTATCAGTTATCAGTCATCAGTTATCAGTTATCAGATTGGAGTTTTAAGTGAGCAGTATGTGTTAAGTGAGCAGTACTAAATAGCAGTTTCTGGCCATCTTTTCACTGTTTACTGATCACTGTTTACTGATCACTGATAACTGAAAAGGCTGACAGCTTAAAGCTCACAGAAGTTTACTTGAAAGCCTGTTTGTACTCATTGATGCCATCTTTGAGCAGGCCTTCCGCTTCGTCGTTGAGTTGTTTTTCAGTGCTGACGATCTCAACGTAGCGAGGTTTGCTGGTTTTCAGGTATTCGCGTAAACCGGCGCAGAAATCGATAACTTTATCGGTGGCGATATCGTCGAGATAACCGTTTAAACCGGCATAAACCACTGCGACCTGTTCCCAAACGGAGAGGGGGAAGTTTTGGGGTTGTTTGAGGATTTGACGCAGACGTTGACCGCGAGCCAGTTGTGCTTGGGTTGCCGCATCAAGGTCAGAAGCGAATTGAGCAAAAGCTTCTAATTCGTCAAACTGGGCTAATTCCAGTTTTAATTTACCGGCAACTTTCTTCATCGCTTTCGTTTGGGCTGCCGAACCCACGCGGGATACGGAAATACCAGCGTTAATAGCGGGACGGAAACCAGCGTTAAAGAGGTCGGTGGAGAGGAATATCTGACCGTCAGTAATCGAAATTACATTGGTGGGAATGTAGGCAGAAACGTCACCGGCCTGGGTTTCGATAATCGGCAGGGCGGTCATGCTACCACCACCGAGGGCATCGCTGAGTTTAGCGGCGCGCTCTAGTAAACGGGAGTGGAGATAGAAAACGTCGCCGGGGTAAGCTTCCCGACCGGGAGGACGACGCATGAGCAGGGATAGCTGACGATAAGCTTGAGCCTGCTTGGTGAGGTCATCGTAGATAACCAGGGTCGCTTTGCCTTTATACATGAAGTATTCGGCGATCGAAGCTCCGGTGTAGGGGGCGATATACTGGAGGGTGGCGGGGTCGTTAGCGTTAGCGGCCACCACCACGGTGTAATCCATGGCACCTCTTTGGGTGAGGGTGTCGATTACTTGGGCGACGGTGGAGGCTTTTTGACCGATGGCGACATAGACACAGATCACGTCTTCGCTTTTCTGGTTAATGATCGTGTCAATGGCGATCGCTGTTTTACCAGTTTTTCTGTCACCGATAATTAACTCCCGTTGACCGCGACCGACGGGAATCATGGCATCGATAGCGGTAATGCCGGTTTGCATCGGTTCACAGACGGATTTGCGAGCGACAATACCGGGGGCGGGGGATTCCACCAGACGGGTTTCGCTGGCGATAATGTCCCCTTTCCCGTCAATGGGACGACCGAGAGCATCAACCACGCGGCCGACTAAGGCTTCACCCACGGGAACCTGAGCGATTTTACCGGTAGCTTTCACCGTACCGCCTTCTTTAATCCCGAAACCGTCCCCCATTAACACCGCGCCGACGTTATCTTCTTCGAGGTTAAGGGCGATGCCGACGGTTCCATCTTCAAATTCTAATAGTTCTCCCGACATGGCCTGTTGTAGGCCGTAGATGCGGGCAGTACCGTCACCCACTTGCAGGACGGTTCCCACGTTGGAGACCTGTACTTCTTGGTTATAGGATTCGATCTGTTGACGAATAATCGTGCTAATTTCGTCGGGTCTGATAGCTACCATAGTTTAATCTGGGAAAAAGTAAAAAATTAGGAGGTGAAAAAACGGCAAAAAAGGGAGATTAGATGACCTTAGCGCAGGGAGAGGCTGAGGCGTTGTAGTTGACCGCGAATGCTGGCATCAAAGACCTGAGAACCGACTTTGATCACCACACCACCGATGAGGCTGCCATCAACTTTGGTTTTCAGTTCGACCACATTTGCCCCGGTCAGGGTTTTCACTTTGTCGATGACGATTTGTTTTTGGCTATCGTTCAATTCGGTGGCCGAGGAAACTTCCGCTAAAACGGTGTTAGTCAGCACTCTAGCCAGGGTGAGATATTGTTGACAAACGGGTTCTAAAAATTGAATCCGACGTTTATCGACTAATAACATCATGAAGTTAGTTAAATAGGGATTGGCACTGCTCCCCATTACTTGGGAAAGAACGGCTTTTTTAGCTTCTTCTTTGATGACGGGATTGCCGATAAAAGCTCTTAGATCGGGGGCATTTTCCAACAATTCTAAGAGGGATTTAATTTCGCCGCCAATCGCTTCTAATTGTCCGCTGCTTTGGGCGACGGAAAGTAATGCTTGGGCGTAGGGTTCGGCGATTTCTGAACTGATTAAACTTCCCTGCATCTATTTACCTCCTAGGTTGGCCAAACTGCGATCAATTAGGGTTTGTTGTACCGATTCTTCCAGGCCGGCGCTTAATTGGGATTCCACATTAGCTAAGGCTAAAGCGGTAATTCTTTGGCGTAATTCTACTAAAACGCGATCCTGTTCCGCCGAGAGATCTTTAGCGGCACTTTCGCGCATTCTTTGAATATCGAGTTCGGCTTGGGCGGCGATGTCGGCGGTGACAGTTTTAGCTCTAGATCGAGCGTTATTGATAATTTTTTCGGCCTCTTGTTTTGCCAGGGCGAGTTTTTTCTGTTCTTCGGCGAGGGCGGTAGCGGCAATATTTTTCCGGTTTTCAGCTTCGGCTAAAGCTTCAGCAATCTTCGACTGACGTTCTCCGAGGATTTGTCCGAGAACTTTGCGGCCGTAGAAGATGACTAAACCGAGCAGAATCGAGAGGTTAAATAGGTTAGTTCCTAGGATATCGGTGTTGATGCCGAATCCTTCTGCTGCCGCTTCCTTCGCCTCCGTGGCTAATAATAAAACTGTGTCGATGATCATGGTTATTGAGGGCGGGGAGTAGGTTATTCAGTTATCAGTTATCAGAGGTAAGTTATCAGTCTTCTAACTTCTGATGACTGAGTTCTATCTTTTTACTGATCACTTTTATTAACCAAGGGCTGGGGTTTAGCGAACGAGTTCGGGGCCGAGGAGTTTTTCGAGAATTTGACGGGAAAGAGAGGCCACTTGTCCTTCTAGAGAACGAAAGGCTTCTTCTTTCTGTTGGGCAATTTCGGCGGCGACGGCTTCTTTACGGGCGATCGCTTCTTTTTGGGCTGCGGCAACTCGTTCGCTGGCTAGTTTTTGGGCCTCAGCTTGCGCTTGGGCGATAATCTCTTGGGATTGTTTACGAGCCGAAGTTAATTGCAATTCGTACTCTTGTACCAGTGCTTCGGTTTTGGCTAGTTGTTCTTTGGCTCCGCCTTCCGTTTGCCGAATATACTCCGCCCGTTCATCTAAAACTTTACTGAGGGGTTTATAAAAAACGGCGTTCAGGATCACTGCCAAAAGAATAAACTGTAGTGCCATCACTGGCAGGGTGGCATCGAAATCAAACATTGATTTATTCCTGATAAATAGAAGCTATAGACAGGTTCAAAAAAGGAAGATGATCCCCCTGCTTTAAAAGTAAACAGTCAGGGGGAATCACTAAAATTCCCTTAATTAGCTATCAGCCTTCCGTCCCAAAAACTAGGTTTTTTAGTTGGCTCCTTCGGCGTTTTTTAGAGTTTTGAAAACTCGCCCGCCAAGCTGGGGACTGGGGGCTGATAGCCCACTGCTTTTTTAATTAGGCGAAGGGGTTAGCGAACAGTAAAACGAGAGCGATAACCAAACCGTAGATGGTTAAGGATTCCATGAATGCCAAGCTGAGGAGAAGGGTACCACGAATTCTTCCTTCAGCTTCGGGTTGACGGGCGATACCGGAAACAGCTTCTCCAGAAGCGGTACCTTGACCAACGCCGGGGCCGATAGCGGCTAAACCAACGGCGAGGGCGGCGGCGATAACGGAAGCGGCAGCTACTGTGGGGTTCATGGTGATTTTTTCCTCTATTTACTAATCAATTTCAATCTGTTGTTTACAGAGCGCGTTCTCAGCCGTAAAAAATGGCTGGTTTTCTGCTCAAAACTCCCGAAAGAGTTTTTGGGAAAGAACGATCCTGGAATTCAGTTGCTCATCCTGAATTCGACCAATAATTTCTTAGTTATTATCCTATTATTTGGACACTTTTCCCTAAGAAATTTTTCTGTTTTCGTCCCTCGCTTTTAAGCGTGTTCCTCTTCGTGTTCCGATTCCAGTGCCTCATGGATATAGGCCCCGGCAAGGGTGGCGAAGACAAGGGCCTGAATAGCGCTGGTAAATAAACCGAGAGCCATCAGGGGTAGGGGTACGACTAGGGGGACAAGGAAGACTAATACGGCCACTACCAACTCGTCCGCGAGGATGTTTCCGAAAAGACGGAAGCTGAGGGAGAGGGGTTTGGTAAAGTCTTCTAAAATTTTGATCGGTAATAGCACGGGAATCGGCTCTAGGTAGTGAGCGAAGTAACCGAGTCCTTTTTTACTGATGCCTGCGTAGAAGTAAGCGAGGGAAGTCAGTAGGGCTAACGCCACCGTGGTATTGATGTCGTTAGTGGGGGCGGCTAATTCTCCTTCGGGCAGTTCGATTAACTTCCAAGGAATCAAGGCCCCTAACCAGTTAGAAACGAAAATAAATAAAAATAGGGTGCCGATGAAGGGCAACCAGGGTCGATATTCCTTTTCTCCTAGCTGGTTTTTGGCTAAATCGCGCAGAAATTCGAGAACGTACTCCATGAGGTTTTGAATACCGCTAGGGACTTTCTGGATTTTGCGGGTAGCGGCGATCGAGGCGATGATTAAGATAGCGAAGACGATCCAGGAGACCGCGATCACTTGCCCGTGAATTTTTAGTCCGCCGATGTGCCAGTACCAGTGTTGTCCCACTTCCAGGGAAGCGAGGCTATAAAAATTAAGCACACTTAAACTGTCTAACATTTCTACCTTGGGGAGATTCGGGTTCGCAAATCAGGGTTATTTTTAACGGTCAAAGGGTTTAGGAATCGCCTTTCTGCTCCAGCTTGAAGATGGTTTGCAGGGTATAGACGATGATCGCCCCTTTATAGGTCAAAAAACCCAAAAAAACTGGCACTATGTGCAGTTCTTGCCAACGACTGGCGATGATGATTAATCCAGCGAATAGGGCTAATCCTTTTTTGCCTACCCGATTTTTCGTTACCCCCAATTTTTCCACTTCCCCGGCCAGGAGTTTTAGGTAAACGACTCCCACCATTGCCCCTAGTAGGTAATTAAGGGCGGTATTGAGGGAATAAAACAGCCACACGGGTATAAAGATCAGACCGCTTAAGATCAGGGTGGTGATCAATAAGGTGTTTTGTAGTTGATAGTATTCCCGCATCGGATCTGACGGCGGGTTGGTTTCTGGGGTTGGGGGAGATTCGATCGATGGGTCAGACAAGGTACACCTAAATCAGCGATAGACTAATCTCAATATCTGGATTGCTTTCCGAGCTATGACGCTCAGGTGAGCCACAAGACATATTATCACGGCAGTGGCAACAATTATTAAGCAATTGTAAATTGTGATGATTCCGTCGGTCGTCGGGAGACTCCGAGACTCCGAGACTCCGAGTCGGGAGATAGGGTGATAGGGATTTAGGGGTTTAGGGGTTTGGGGAAATTTCAGCCAAATGCTCCACTTCCCCACTTCCCAATTCATAATTCATAATTCATAATTCCCCACACCCCACTTCCTCATCTCCCCACCCTCCCTTTGGCCAGAATTACTCTCAATCAGGTTTTTTTAAGAGTTTTGCGCCACAGTTTTTACAAAAATTGGCATCTATATCGTGACGGGGTAAACCACAATCTGGACAAGGATAATCAATTTGAGTGCCAGATTTTAATGTTTGTTTAGTCA
Source organism: Microcystis sp. M061S2 (assembly GCF_020245605.1). Classification (NCBI taxonomy): domain Bacteria; kingdom Bacillati; phylum Cyanobacteriota; class Cyanophyceae; order Chroococcales; family Microcystaceae; genus Microcystis; species Microcystis sp. M061S2. The sequence continues at coordinate 11,646 of NZ_JADBUP010000062.1, forward strand.
GATCGCTAATTTGCAAGGGAATTAACAAAACTCCCGTTAAAATCATTAAAACTGTCAGCATTTTACCATTATCAGATAGGGGAGTCACATCCCCAAATCCCACGGTAGTCATAGTCACAACGGCGAAGTAAAAAGCATCAAAAAATGTCCGATAGACTTGAGGATTAATCGGGTGTTCGATCTGATAAATTAAACCCGCATAGACAAAAATAATCGAAAATAGAGTTAGTAATATGCGAGTAAATACTATCTGATCGGAAGTTTTAATTTGAAAAATAGAGAGATCGGAACCAAAAAAACGAATCACTCGCAAAATTCTAAACCAGCGAAAAATTCTAAAAAACCTAATATCAAAAAAACCAAAAAATAGGGGAAGAATTGATAATAAATCTAGGATAGAAAAAATATTAAAAACAAAGCCTAGTTTTGATTCCGCACACCAAAACCGAATTAAATACTCTAGGGAAAATAAGCTTAAAATTCCCCCATCAAGCTGACGTAACCACATTTGCCAAGTCGCAGATAAGGGATAGGTTTGAGCCACATAAATCCCCAAAGAGAGTAAAATTAATGCCAAGATAAGCAGATTTACTATCAGTCCGATCGCCGTGGTGACATCCTCTAAATAAAAAGCTATCTTGGCACGAAAAGAGAGCATAAATTCAGCTATCAGTAAACAGTAACCAGCAATCAATGAACTGAAAGCTCACATCTGATAAGTAGTTGGACAAAAGTAAAGTTAACTGTGGGGTAAGGAGTCGGTCGTCAGTAGGAATTGCGGCAATTTACATTTCTTAAGATAGACAACAGAATTTATGTCCGACTACTTAACTAATAACTAATAACTAATAACTAATAACTAATAACTAATAACTAATAACTAATAACTGATAACTGATAACTGATTAGGGCAATTCCACCGAAGTTGGTTTAGCAATATGAGGCAAACCCCAACCCAATTTTTCCCGGAGGATGCGGAAGAATTCCGTTGATTGCAGACGAATAAAATGGACTTGGTGGGGCGATTTCTGCACATTAATTCGATCTTCTGGCAAGATATAAGAACCGCCATTACCGTCCACTACCATCACCATCCGATTAGCAGTTGCTGGAAAAATATTTACAGTTTCCTTGTCAGAAAATACCAAGGATCTCGAAGCTAAAGAATGGGGACAAATGGGAGCTAATTGTAATACCGGCACATCGGGAGTTATTACTGGGCCACCAGCGCTGAGAGCATAGGCAGTAGAACCGGTAGGAGTGGAGAGAATCACCCCATCGGCAGCGATATCGACGGGTGCGTGTTCACCAATTTGAATCTCAAAATGACACATACTGGTGAGGGGTTCCCGGTGGACGACCACCTCATTGAGAGAAAGTGCCTCCCAGAGGAGGGTATCTTCGCGAAACAGTCGCACCGTGATCATCGAGCGATTTTCGAGGGTGTATTTTCCCTCTAGAACCAGTTCTAAGGCGGGTTCAAGCTGATTTAGGTAAATTTCGGTCAAAAAGCCCATGTGTCCCGTATTGACCGTTAACAGGGGCAAATTGAGGGTGGCCAACTGCCGGGCCGCCGATAGGACTGTACCATCGCCACCCAACACGATCGCAAAACTTAAATCTTGCTCGAAGTGGGGGGGGACTAACTGATCGATCGGAGTAAAACAAACCGGACGAGAGGGTTTAGAATGGCCTAGCAGGCCACCGCTGCCGGTAGCCATAAACACCTGCCAACCTAGGGAAAGTAGCTGATCTTGTATCTGATGGGCTGTTTTACAAGCGATAGGCTTAATATCGTTGTAAATAATGCCGATTTTGGGCATTGACAAATTTTCCTACTGCTGGTTCACGCTTTCTTTTTGAAAGGGGTTTTCTTCTTCTTCTGAGCTTTTTGTTTCTCGAAGTCGATTTCCTTGAGCTTCTTGAGAATGCGGCTAAAGTATTCTTGTAAATAGGATTCTAAAGTAGTTGTTTGACTCGGATCAAGGCCAAATACTTGATAAACTTCTGCCATGGGGGCATCAAGAGCTTGACCACTAGCGAGAACTTCCGCAAAAGCTAGTCGGTCAGATATATTATAAGTCCACTGGAAACAATGGGTTATTCCTCGCATAAAACGCAGTAATCCCATGGGTAAACGCCAAATTTTCCCCTCTTTACCCGATAGGCGTTCGCAAACTTCGATAATTTCTTCAGCTTTCCAAGCTTTGCTGCCCACCACGGGATAGGACTGACCGACGGTTTCGGGGACTTCTAAAGCGCGAACGGCGAATTTAGCGATATCTTGGGTGTCCATGTAGGCGATCGCTGTACTTTCCCCCGTGATCCAGACCGTTTGATTATCTAACATCGGGATGGCGTATTGACCGATTAAACCCTGCATGAAGCCACAGGGACGGAGAATTGTATATTTTAACCCCGATTCTGCTAGAAATTTCTCGGTACAGCGTTTTATCTCCATCAAAGGCACGTTGGGATATTTTTCGGCATTGAGAATCGAGAAGAAAATAAAGCGATCTACTCCGGCGGTTTTGGCTGCTTGAATCAGATTAACTTTACCATCCCAATCCACCTGTTTAATGCTGGCTGAGTCCGTCGCCCGGGCAGTAGCGGCATCGATCACCGCGTCCATTCCCTCTAAAGCAGGAGTAATGGTACTTTTATCCCGCAGGGTTCCCCCGACTAATTCCGCGCCCCATTCCTTCAAAAAAGCCCCTTTTCTCTGACTGCGTACTAAACAACGCACTTGATGTCCCTGATCGATGGCATGACGCACGATCTGTCGCCCTAGGGTTCCCGTCGCACCGACAACTAATACTTTCATCTATAATTAATTTTTTGTTACATTTGTTAACACTTCTCTAAGATACTATCAAAAAAGTGGATCATTAGGGATAGAAAAATTCTAAGATTCCCCGATCCCCGTCCAGTTCTACCATTGTTCCCACCGGTAAAGCGGCATTATCGCCATCATGACCGAAAGGTAACTCAGCAATAACCGCAATGCCTAAATCGCCCAAACGCTCTTTTAAGACTTCCTCTACGGTTTGACTATCACTGCCGGGGGCCGCCAGACAACGGCTAAAACGACCGAGAGCAATGGCTTTAATTTGGGAGAAAATGCCCAGCATTCGCCACTGAGTTAACATTCGATCAATTCGGTAGGGGGCCTCGGTTACGTCCTCTAGGGCTAAAATTACCCCCTCTAGGGTGGGTTGAACCGAGGTTCCGAGGAGATGGGTGGCTACGGTTAAATTAGCTGCTAATAAGCGTCCCCGCACTTTGCCCCCACCCCAACCTTGACCGACAAGAGGGGCTAAAGGACGACCTTCTAGGAGAGAAAAGAGGCGATCGATTGATTGGGGACTTTCTTGGGCTAAGGTGGTTAAAACTGGACCGTGAACGCTACAGATGCCCTGTTTCGCTAAACTCCATAAAATCCCCGTCACGTCGGAAAAACCGATTAACCATTTCGGGTTAGTTTTTGCCCATGTCCAATTTTCTAAGAGGCGAGCGCTACCGTAACCCCCCCTAGCGCAGAGAATTGCTTGACAATCGGCATCTTGCCATGTTTGGGCTAAAGCTTGACGACGTTCCTCGTCGCTACCGGCGAGATAACCGAGACGATTAGCCCAATTCTCGCTAAATTCCACTTGATAACCCCTCGATCGCCAGATTTCTACGCCTTTTTCTAGGGCGGCTAATTCCTTGACGGATCCACTGGTGGCCACCAGAGAAACTTTAGCACCGGGTTGCAGAAATGATGGGATGATCATAGGTTAATTCTCTTTTGTGGGCGGATTAAGCGGAAATTACAGGTAATTTTGTGACAGCATGAAAACTGACAGCATATTCTATCGAATGTTTCTCGATTTTCCCGATTCGTTCTTTGAATTAATTGAACGACCCGATGCTAGGGTTAACAATTATCGATTTACTTCTCAAGAAGTCAAACAACTAGCTTTTCGATTAGATGGTTTATTTTTGCCGCTCGATCATCTAGAAAATTCACCCTTTTATCTGGTAGAAGTGCAGTTTCAAAAGGATGAAGACCTATATTATCGATTATTTTCGGAACTTTTCCTGTATCTTAGACAGTATAAACCTTTGTCACCCTGGCAGATAGTTGTTATTTATCCCAGTCGAGAAATTGAGCGAGAACATCCCCAGCAATTTGCCGATTTTTTATCCTTGGCCAGGATTAAAAGAATCTATCTGGATGAATTGCCAAATGACGAGACTCCTTCCTTAGCGATCGCCCTAATCAAATTGGTTACGGAAAGTGAGAGTCAAGCTGTTAATTCTGCTAAGATTTTAATTAAACAGGCTCAAAGAGAAGTGAGCGATCGCTTAGTGCAGAAAAATGTCATTGATTTAATCGAAACGATAATCATTTATAAGTTACCCCAAAAAAGTCGAGAGGAAATTGAAGCTATGTTGGAACTACAAGACCTAAAACAAACTCGTTTCTATCAAGAAGCTTTTGGAGATGGCATTGAACGGGGAATTGAACAGGGAATTGAACAGGGAATTGAACAGGGAATTGAACAGGGAATAAACTTGCAAAAATTGAAAACAATTCCTCTACTGCAAGACCTCGGTTTAACCCCGCAACAAATCTCGGAACGCTTAGACTTGACTCTGGAAACAGTGCTTAACTATTTGGCACAACAGCAACAATAATTAAACCTGTTTCAAAAGTCTATAAACACAGCAGTTGCTAAGTAGTGAACAAATGGATAGTAGTGAATCAGTGACCTTTAAGCTATCAGGGATAACTCGATGAATAACGACTTATTGACTTTCTTCTTTTGTGTTGCTTTTCTCATTCTCTATCTAGTTTTTTCAGCTTTAACCGAGATGGGAACAAAATGGCCTTGGACAAAAAAATAAGAGAAATACTTATAGATGTAAATAAACATAAAATCGGGTCAGGGATTCGGTCATTGGAAAAATTCTCGAGATTTGCTATCTAAAAAATTAACTCGATCGCTCTACTGATAAAATATGAAACTAATTGCTGATATTTCTCCCAGTTTGGATTTATTCTTGTTGCTTTTTTTCTGGCATTGTCTCATCGGTGGCATTGCTACAGTCATCGCTATCAATAAAGGCTATCCAAGATTAAATTGGCTAATCTTCGGACTTCTGGGAGGAACCTTTACCTTTTTTATCGCCCTCTTTCTAGAAAAAAAGCCCAAAATTTAAGGGATGGTATTGCTTGATTATCCTTTAATAGTTCCCATCAACACCTCTAAATCTTCTGCGTCTAACTCCTCTGGGATACCATTGCGAATTAATTCCGAAAAATCCTCATTAGGAACCATAAAACATAGTGCATAAAGTCTTCCGTCCCCCACATTTCTAATCTCGTGAATACCCGTAGGACGGACTAATAAACTATCCCCCGGCCCCAGGGGAATCGGTTTACCATCACAGATAGCCATTCCTTCCCCTTTGAGGATAAAAAACATTTCTACGGCAAAATGATGACGATGGGTAGGGGTGCAACCGTGGGGATCGAAAATTTCCACACAGACGGTCAAGGAATCCCCCGCTACGGTAGAATCAAAGACGATCGCTAAACGATTCGTATCCCCAGCACTAATGCGAAAAACTTGATAATCTCGGGGAGATCGAATCACGGGTAACATACAATGATCGCTAGTTAGTTGGCTATTCATCGCTAATTTCGATCGAAGTGTGGATGATTCTAAGACTAGCAAAAATTTTCAACTTCGCTCGATTGCGTCCACCACTTTACTCACATCTACGATCGCGGCCACATCATGGACGCGCAGGATATCGGCCCCCTTAGCGATCGCTATGGCACAGGCCGCCGCCGTTCCGAAAACTCGTTCTTTTGGGTCATCTTTGCCTGTAATCTCGCCGATAAAGCGTTTTCTCGACAATCCAATTAAAATAGGTAAACCTAAATCCCGAAATTGCCCTAATTCTCGCAATAACTCAAGATTTTGTCGTCCAGTTTTGGCGAAACCAATCCCCGGATCGATGATAATATTTTCCCTAGCAATGCCCCACTGTAAAGCTTCCTTAACGCGATTCTGTAAAAATTCTTTAATTTCCTTGACTAAATCATCATAATGTGTTAAGAATTGCATCGTTTGCGGATTGCCCCGCAGGTGCATGAGGATGATGGGAACGGCCAATTTAGCCACCGTGGGCAATAATAGGCGATCGAAGGTTCCCCCAGAAATATCATTGATCAAATCGGCCCCGGCGGCGATACCTTGGGCTGCCACGATCGCCCTGGTGGTATCGAGAGAGATAGGAATAGAACTTTGTTGTCGAATAGCGGTGATTACGGGGATAACTCGCGATAATTCTGCTTCTAGGCTAATTTCTTCGGCTCCCGGACGGCTGGATTGACCACCGATATCGATTATATCAGCCCCGGCCTCGATCATTTTCATCGCCTGTAGCAGGGCATTTTCAACATTGTCAAATTCTCCCCCATCACTAAAACTATCGGGAGTAACGTTTAAAACACCCATGATATAGGTGCGTTTTCCCCAAGCAAAAATATGTTCACGAATTGCCGTTAAACTAGACATAATACTAAATCCTGTTGAAAAAGTATATGAATTATGAATTATGAATTATGAAGTGGGGAGAATAAATAAAAATAATCTCCTGACTCCTGAATACTGGCTCCTGACTCCTGAATACTGATGGTCATAGTTAATTTTTAGGTAGGGAAGAATCTTTTAATTGAAAATAAGCTTGTACTTCTTCTTTCCAGAGTTGATATTTTTCTTCAATTAGTTGATATTGACTGGCAAAATCGAGGGTACAATCAACGAGATTGGTATCGATATCGGATTGCACTAATTCCCGTTCGATCAGGGTTTCTCGGATAAATTTTAAACATTCTTGTCTCAAAGTTTCCGCTTGATCAATAATTAGCTGGACTTGATTAATTGCTCGATCATATAATGGAGTTTGTGAATGAAAAATTTCGGAAGATGCGGCCAGATTTCGCAGTCTATGTAATTGATTTCTCTTTTCTACTAAACTGGCAATTTTGGGGTTAATTTCAAAAAGCAAGGTTTTCACCAGAGGAGCCAAGCGGCGAGTGTTAATATAATCGTAGTTATTAAGATCGGATTTAATCAGGTGTACCTGTTGTAAATCGACGGTAATATCGTGGAATTGTATCTCGGTTTCGGTGATGGTGGGATGAATCGTTTTAACTTTCCAAGTAGTAATAGAAGTCAACTGCTGGCGATCACTATTAACCATTTGCTGCTCCATTTTCACCACATCGAGGGGAATGCTATAAAGTTTTTTATCGGGAATATAGATGACATCGCTACCGAGAATGCGATCGATTTTAGGACGACGATATAAATAATGATACAGGAATCGATAAAAGCTTTTACTACCTTGAAATATCTGGACAAATAACCAAATTTTCCAGCTGAATAACCCGCTAAGAAAGCGTCCGAATAGATGGGAATTCGAGGAGGAGTTATTCATGAAATTCCGTTATCAGTTATCAGTGAGGGATTCGGGGTTTGGTTCTTTTCAGTGAGCGGTAAATAGTAAACAGTAATCAGGGATAAAGATAACTAACTAATTAACTTAAAACTTACATCTGATAACTGATCACTGATCACTGATCACTGATTAAGGACGTTCTCCGGGTAGATTTTTTGACGATGTTGGTTTCGATCTTACCTGTTGACGACCGTTGCGGATAACTTGTAACATTTCCCCTAATTCTCGATCGAGATGTTCTAAAACCGCTTCGGCATAGTCGTCAGCGCCTTTTTGAATTTCATGACATTCAGCTTGGGTTTTTTGTCGTAACTGTTGCACTTCCTGCAAGGTGCTGTGACGCATCTGTTCGATTTCATCGAGGGTTTGTTGTTGCAAGGATTCACACTCCTGCTGAACCCGTTGACGAATTTGGGCCGCTTGCCGTTCTGCTTGTTGAATAATACCGGACTCATCGAGAATTTGGGCCGCTCTTTGTTGAGCGGAACGAAGGACTTGTTGAGCGTATTCCTCCGCTTTAGTGATAATTTCCTGTTCTTCCTGCAAAATTGCTAAAGCTTTCTGTACTGCGGGTGGCACGGTTTCATAGATGAGATCGATCTGTTCGGCTATCTGTCCCTCATCGATGATTGTCCAACGGGTGAGGGGGATATGGAAACTATCAAAAATCATCTCTTGCAGACGCGCCAAATCCTGATAGATATCGAAATCGACGGGTGGACTGGGAACCCCACTATTAGAAGTGTTAGGTACTGCTTTTCTGCGATCATTAGGTTCTCGGCGCGCCATAGGTTCAGATCGTCCTCATTGCTGTATTCTAGTATGTTAACTGTAGTATGAGTAAATATCCCTAGAAACGTTTTCTGGGACTAGATGGGTGACGGAGCCACCGAATTGAGCGATTTCTTTAACCACGCTACTGCTTAAAAAACTATATTCTTTAGTGGTGGCTAAAAAAACCGTTTCGATCCCTTCCCAGAGGGTTTTATTGGTGTGTGCCATTTGCAGTTCTTTTTCAAAGTCCGAGAGGACCCGCAACCCCCGTAAAAGTACCTTGGCCCCTTTCAATCTGGCATATTCAACCGTCAATCCTGAAAAACTGTCTATCTCAACGTTTTTCAGGTGTTTTGTACAGTAGCTAATCTGTTCTATGCGTTTTTCGACGGTAAATAAGGGGTTTTTATGGGGATTGCAGAGAACTGCCACGATTACTCGCTCGAATAGTGGCACACTGCGTTCGATAATATCTAAATGACCGAGTGTAACTGGATCGAAGCTGCCGGGGTAGATGGCGATCATTTCTCAACCTGCACACCTCGCCAAAAAGCGATATATCCTTTGATATTTTGGGCTTTTGGCTTAGGATCGGGATAATACCAAGCGGCATCTTTATTGTCCTGTCCATCTACCCTGAGAGTATAGTAACTAGCCTCTCCCTTCCAAGAACAAATTGTATGGGTGTTACTGGGTTGAAAATATTCAGCTTTGATGGTATCGGGGGGAAAATAGTAGTTACCCTCGACAATTTCACAGTTATCGCTTTCCGCTACCACTGCACCATTCCAAATCGCCTTTGCCATGACACTAACTCCTAGTTCTGGTTCAAAATTATCTTACAACAGAGTTTGTAAATGTTGAACCAGTTGGTTAACCTGCACCACTCCCTCGATTCGATCGATCGGTTGACCATTTTTAAAGACTACTAAAGTCGGTAAAGCTTGAATACCGTACTTAGTGGCTAAATTGGGATATTTGTCTGTATCAATTTTGACAATTTGTAGGCGATTTTTGAAATACATTCCCGTTTGTTCTAGAATCGGAGCCATCATTTGACAAGGACCGCACCAAGTGGCATAGAAATCCACTAACACGGGAAGATTAGTGGTTTGCAACAGTTCCTGAAAACTGGAAAACTCTTTTTTGACTGCCATAAATTGTCACCTCGCCGGAAAAATAGCCTTTTCCCTACTATAGCTTTTCTACTGAAGGGGTGACAACGAGGTTGAAGTCTAGGCTGGGTGTGGGGTGTGGGGAAAATCTCCTCGCTGTCAGCCGTCAAATTCATTAACTTACTTAAGCTTAAACCTGATTCTCTCGTCCTCATTTCGGGGAAAGTCTCAAGGTTTTTCCCTACACCTTACCCCCACACCCTGTTTCACTTTCAATCTGCTTGTCACCCCTTGAGACTTTTCTTTTTCTAGATGTTCCTTGATTTCTCCAGAGCAGTCATCGATCGCCGGGAAAATGCTAAGTTAGGTAAAGACTCTGAGCCAAATCTCCATGAACATCCTAACCAAGCTGCTTTTTCCCGAAACTAAAACCCCAGAGCAAGTAGGTTCACCGCGAGTACAGAAAAGCCGCCGGGGAATCGAAACTAAATCCGCCGCAGAAATCGTGATTATGCGACAAGCGGGTAAAATTGCCGCCACAGTCCTCAAGGAAATTGCCGATATCGCTCAACCCGGGATGACGACGGCGGATTTGGATGCCTATGCGGAAAAACGTATCCGCGAAATGGGTGCTACTCCCAGTTTTAAAGGTTATTATGGCTTTCCTGCCTCGATTTGTGCCTCCGTCGATAACGAAGTCGTTCACGGTATCCCTAGCCCGAAAAAACGCCTCAAAGCCGGTTCTGTGTTAAAGGTAGATACGGGGGCCTACTACCAAGGTTATCATGGGGATTCCTGTATCACGATCGCTATCGGTTCCGTCTCTCCAAAAACCGAAAAATTAATCCGCGTGGCGGAAGAAGCTTTATATAAAGGCATAAATCAGGTAAAAGCGGGCAATTATCTGCTCGATATTGCGGGAGCGATCGAAGATCACGTTCAAGCTAACGGTTTCCAAGTAGTAGAAGATTTTACCGGTCATGGAGTCGGCAGAAATCTCCACGAAGAACCCTCGGTATTTAATTTTCGCACTAATCAGTTACCCAATGTCAAACTCCGCGCCGGGATGACTCTGGCAATTGAACCAATTGTCAACGCGGGATCTAAACATACCAGAACTTTGCGCGATCGTTGGACGGTGGTGACGATGGATAATGCTCTCTCCGCTCAGTTTGAGCATACTGTCTTAGTAACCGCCACGGGTTACGAAATCTTAACCGAGCGCAATAACCTATAAAATTGTCTATCTAGGCTTATTATCCTTAGATAATGGCAAAATAAAAGATTTTTTGCCCCTTAATCTTAATTGGAAGTTTGTTTAACGGCAGGATTTAGTCAAAATGTTTAAAAATATCGTTGTTGCCTTAGATTGTGGGGAATTATCGGATCGAGTCCTTCAGTCCTTGAATTACCTTTCTCTAACGGCAAATTCTTGCATCATACTCACCCATATCCTTGGCAAGGAGGGAGATGAATCGGCAGTGGATCGCCCTCACCCCTCCCGTGAGATCATTGAAGATCAATTGCGCTGCTATCAATCCCAGATTGCTACCCCTAGTGAAATCGAGGTCATCTTTGGTGATCCAGCGGAGGAAATTATTCGTTTAGCTAATATCTATCATGCTGATCTGATCGTGATCGGCAGCCGGGGATTAACGGGAGTTCAACGGGTGATCGAAGATTCTGTTAGTAGTCTCGTGGTGGCAGAAGCTACCTGTTCAGTATTGGTGGTGAAAGCATAGCAGCCAGCATTCAGCTAGAAAAGGTACTCTGGCAAGAGTGCCTAAGTAGTCTTGAGCATCACTGCTGACTAAAATTTGCAAATCTTATTTTTCCCCAATGTTTTCCCCCATACATTCCCCAGTATTTCCCCACTCACTCCCAAGTTTTCCACAGTTTACCCAGACTTTTCCACAGGCAACAGCGATAGAATCGGCACTTGCTTCGAGAAAAAATTAATCTTGATTGTCAAAATTCCCATCGATAGATACTGAGTTATTGTTAATTTGAGTAAATAAAATCTAGCTCTAACCCTTATTCCCTCGTAAATATTAAGTTTTTCTAAAGCATTCCTTTACATCTGGTAATATTGCAACTCCCCGCAACTTGGCTCACAATAGTCCTTACTGTCCACTGCACCAGTCAGGGATTTCCCCACTTCAGATTTAGAGGTAAACGATATGAATACATCAGTCAGTATCTTGGCAGAAATCCCCGAAATCCTCCACCAATCCCTACAACAATATCTAGAAACTCATCCCGGTTGGGATCAAGATGGTGTGTTTACGGCGGCCTTGTCATTTTTTCTACTTAATTGTCAATCCTCCGAAAGGATGAATTTTGAGGAGCAAAATAGCTATGCCAAGGTTTATCTAGAAACTTTGTTCCAGCGCTCCGAGTGCTAATTCAGTGATAATAAGAGTCGGGTCATGGTTAAAAGCCCGATTTTCCCCTATGAATTCCGATAAAACCCCTAATTTAATCATTCCTCAGCTAATTATCGGTTTGGGTAATCCCGAACCCAAATATGATCGCACCCGTCATAATATCGGTTTTGAAGCTGTGGACTCATTAGCGCGGGATTGGGGGCTATCTTGGCAGGAAAACAAGCGATTTCAAGGTTTTATTGCCGAAGGTGACAGTCCTCTCCCGGGCAAAATTCGTCTCTTGAAACCCCAAACCTATATGAATCGCTCCGGGCAATCGGTGCGATCGGTGCTGGACTGGTATAAACTAGCCCCAGAGTCGATTTTAGTCATTTACGATGATATGGATCTGCCCCTAGGCCGGTTGAGAATCCGTCTATCGGGATCGGCGGGCGGACACAACGGTATTAAATCGATGATTGCCCACGTTGGCACGGAAAACTTCGCTCGTTTACGCATAGGAATCGGTAAATCAACCGAAAAGGCGACTGTTTCCCACGTTTTAGGTCGATTCACCCCCCAAGAAAACCAAGTGATCTTGAAAGTGTTAGACTTGTCCAGAAAAGCGATCGAACTTGGTCTCAAACAAGGGTTACAAAAGGCAATGAGTCTCTACAATAATCAAAGTGTAGAGATTGGCTCTAATCTATGCTGATAGCAAATAAGCCTGATTTTAGTAATGGTTATAATCGCCATTTTCGTCTATACTCTTACAGAAACCTTGCTTAAATTTTGATCGCCCTTTGCTAGATTAGGTCAATTTTTATCCTTGATATTAGCAGTTTAAGTATGATTAATCGCCAAAGTTTGCTGAGATTCGCCCACAAGTTTAATCTCATTTTATTGATAATCGCTACAGTTTTTTGTCTTTGGGGTAATGCTGCTTTTGCCCATCGTCCCCATGATGTAATTAGTCAAGTGGAAGTTTCTCCCGATTTCCAGACAGATAATACAGTATATATCTTAGTGCGAAATAACTTTTATAAATCTAGCGACGGAGGTAGCAACTGGAAAAGATTAATTCAAGGTTTAGATTATAGGGGGGAATTAAGTTCCTTATCCCTATCTCCCCTCAATAAAAATATTCTCTATCTAGCTTCAAGATCCGATGGTATTTATAAAAGTGAAGATGCGGGGGAATCTTGGCAGAAAGTTAATCAGGGTTTAGAAACTAACTTTATTAACTTCCTAGAAATTGCCCCTTCCGATCCCAATATAGTAGCGGCAGTGGGATTAGAAAAAGGGGTTTATTTAACCGAAGATGGCGGTCAAAATTGGTCAAATATTTTCCCCACCACGGCACTGATAACCTCTCTAGCTATTACCCCCAACAATCCGGGGCGAATTTTTTTCGGGGATGAAGAAGGTAAATTATACAGTTCCTCCGATGGGGGGAAAACTTGGCAGAATCTCCCCTTACCTGCTAATGTGGGGGCAGTGGATACAATTGCTTTTTCTCCTAATCTAGACAGGGATAAAACCTTTTTTGTCGGTACAAAAGAAGCAGGTATTTTTAAAACAGTTGATGATGGTAAAACCTTCCAAGCTGTTAACGAAGGAATTAAAGATAAAATCATCGAAGACATTGCTATTTCTCCCGACTATGCCCGAAATTCAACCCTTTATGCCATCACTTGGTATGACGGAATGTATGTTTCCCAAGATGGGGGGAAAACTTGGACAAAAATGAGCGAGGGTTTAACAAAAGATACACAAGCTGATGATTATAAAGTTCCCCATTTTATGGATTTAAAAATAGTTCAAGATACGATGTTTTTAGGGGGATTTAATGGCTTATTTAAAACCACGGATAGCGGCAAACAATGGCAGCAAATAGAAACTTTAGCCCGGGGAACAGTTATCGCCATGGCGGTTTCTCCTAATTATGCCGAGGATGCCACTGTCGTCATCGCTAATTATGTAGGCAATATCTTCATCAGTCGGGATAAAGGGGAAACTTGGACACCAATTAATCGCGGTTTAGAGGTTTATCGACTTGGTAAAGATCCCGAAGAATCAGGACAGGATCCCCGGCGTTTCTTTGACATTGCCTTTTCTCCTAACTATGGAGAAGATAGAACTATTTTTGCTGGGTTTTTACGCAATAGATTTGCCAAATCCGCTAACGGTGGTGATTTATGGAAAATTATCGAAATTGATGAAGGAGTCCGCGGTCCGAGAATAGTTCCTTCTCCAGATTTTGCCAAGGATAAAACTCTTTTTCTCACCAATCAACAGGGACGAATATTTCGTTCTACCGATGGAGGAAATACGGTTAAAAATATTAGTGAAGTGGGCAGAATTTCTGGTAATTATGCCCCTGCTATGGTAGCTTCCCCCGATTTTGCTAAGGATAAAACTTTGTTTGTCACGGGAAAAGAGGGTATTTATCAAAGTGTCGATGGTGGACTAACTTGGAAAAATGTCAGCCAAGGAACCCCCCTATCAAAAAGCTCTAATGTGCAGTTGGCAATGTCTCCCAATTATCCCAGCGATGGAACTATTTTTGCTGGGACAATTTCTGGTTTGTTTGTCACCAAAGATGGGGCTAAAAGTTGGACAAAATTAGAAAAACCGGGGTTTAATCCCAATACCTCGGTAGAAACCATTGCTATCTCTCCTGATTATGCTAATGATCGCACGGTAATGGTTAGTTTACAGGGAGATGGATTGTTTAAATCTACCGATGGAGGAGAAACTTTTAAATCAATTGGTGATCCTAAAATACCCCTAGTGAAAATTCATAGTATCCCTTCCTCTGGTATCTCCGTCCAGTTTTCTCCTAATTACGCTCAAGATAAAACTTTATTCGGTTTTGGTGGCGCTAAAACTACAGTTTTTCGTTCCACCGATGGGGGAGAAACTTGGACAAGTGTAACTATTCCTCCTCACGCGGAAGAAAATACACCCCGCTATAAAATCGGTGAATTTTTCTCTGGTCCCCTTGGCACAATCTTGCGCGTGGTTATCCCGATTCTCCTGGCAATCGCCGCTTATTTTCTGGTGGGTTTCTTGAAACTGGAGAAAGTTATTAATCTTCCTAAATCCTTCTTCCCTATGGCAGGGGCATTTATGATTTTTCTCTTTGTTTTCTTCGCTATCATTAGTCAAGTTTAGCGGAAATTTTGACCGGCGGGGCTTGACAAATCCCGCCGCTTGCCTTATACTTATATGTATAATGGGAATCCGTGCCTGCCTGCGACCTCTAATTTTTACAGCAGTTATCCCCTCAGACAATTAACCATCGGCAACGTAGGGATTAACCATCTTAGTGGGGTCAACAATGCGATCAAAATCCGCTTCCTCGATGTATCCCAGTTGCAAGGCTGCCACTTTCAGAGTTAAATCTTTTTCTAGGGCATAATGAGCGACGTAGGCAGCCTTTTGGTAGCCAATCACGGGACTTAAGGCAGTCACCAGCATCAAGGATTGATTTAAAAAAGTCTCAATTTGTTTTTGATTAGCAGTCATCCCCTGAACCAAAAACTGACAGAAATTACCGCAACCATCAGTGAGCAGCCGGATAGACTGCATGAGATTATGAATCAACAGCGGTTTATAGACATTCATTTCCAGATGTCCTCCGGCGCCTCCCATCGTCACCGCTAAATCATTAGCCATCACCTGCACTGCTATCATCGATAAAGCTTCGCATTGGGTGGGATTAACTTTCCCCGGCATAATTGAAGAACCCGGTTCGTTTTCCGGCAGCTGTAATTCTCCTAATCCACAACGGGGACCACAGCTAAGTAAACGGATATCATTAGCAATTTTATACAGGGAACTAGCGATAGTTTTCAATCCCCCGCTCAAGAAAACTAGAGCATCGTGGGAACCTTGCACGGTAAACTTATTAGGGGCGGTAATAAAAGGTAATTTGGTCAGATTAGCGATTTCGGCAGCCACATCTCGATCAAAATCTGGGGGAGCATTAATTCCCGTACCGACGGCAGTTCCTCCCAAGGATAAACGATAGACTTTTTCTAGACATTTTTCTAGCCAATCGCTGCCATCATCCAATAAACCCACATAACCGGAGAATTCTTGTCCGAGGGTTAAAGGGGTGGCATCCTGTAGGTGAGTACGACCAATTTTAACTATATTTGCCCATAATTGCGCCTTTTCATCGAGACTATTCCGTAATAGTTGCAGACTGGGAATTAATTTTTCCTTGACTGCCAAGGCAACGGCAATATACATGGCCGAGGGAAAGGAATCATTAGTCGATTGGGACATATTAACATGATCGTTGGGATCCACGGGAGTTTTGCTACCCAGAGGATTCCCCGTCAGTTGACTACAACGATTGGAGATGACTTCGTTGATGTTCATGTTAAATTGGGTGCCACTTCCCGTCATCCAAACGTAGAGGGGAAAGTTATCTGCGTGTTGTCCGGCTAAAATTTCATCGCAGACTTGACAGATAAGGTTTTTTCTCTCCTGACTGAGACGATTTTTTTGCTGATTGACAATTGCACAGGCTTTTTTGAGAATGGCATAGGACCCGATCATCTCCCGGGGCATGAGATTATCACCGATACTAAAGTATTGTAGGGATCTTTGGGTCTGCGCTCCCCAAAGTTTATCGGCAGGTACGGGAATTTCTCCCATGCTGTCTTTCTCGATGCGAAATTCTGTCATCTTTAAGTTACTTCTGCATCTGGACTGAAAAGAGGGGGGTTACAGGGCGACACGGATTCCCACTATAAGAAAATTATAAGTCAAGTCTAGCTAGTTTGTCAAGCCCTATAGGGACTTTTTCTGTCGGCATTTTTACCCGGGAGGTTGACAAGAACAACTGGCAGGGTGCTGGGGCGATTAGGATGATTAAATGAGACAAAAACTGTGATATTTTAGGGAAGATAATCGGTAAAAAAGACGGGATTGGAGACTATGGACACAGCGATCGCATTAAGTTGGACATTGGGAATTATCTTAGGGTTGATGACCCTTTTGTTTATCTTAAGGATCGTGCTGACTTGGAATCCACAGGTAGATTTAAATAGCTTTCCCTTTAATATTATTGCCTGGCCCACAGAACCTTTTTTAATCCCCGTGCGTAAACTCATCCCACCCTTGGGAGGAGTTGATATTTCTCCAATTATTTGGGTGGGAATTTGTACGCTGCTGCGGGAAATTCTTCTCGGTCAACAGGGTTTAATTACCATGGCCTTTAAATAATTATTTAAGCGACTAGAATATGCTGACATAATTTATGTTCTAACTCTCGTTCCTCTTTTTCTAGGGTAAGAATCGCCTGTGTGATAATACTTTTAACATCCATACCCTGGTCGGATTGTTTTAACCATTGTTGTGCAGTGTTACCCTCGCGGAGGATTTTTTGTAGGGGAGAGAGGAAACAACTAAAACCCCTTTCTTTAGCGATCGGATAAACTTGAACATAGAGATCTTTAATCCAATCCCTAGCTAAGATTTCCCGGCCATCGTACCAATGTCTCAGGGTTGCATCAAGACTAAAACGCGCGGCGGCCTGTTCGTTTTCTTGGGTTAAAGTTAATAAATCCTCGCTGCGATTGCTGCTGGGTAATTGACTTAAAATTAAGGGGTCTAATTGGGTATCCTGTAAAAGTTGAGTTAAACGGGCCTCTAAAAAAGCCATAACTGCTAATAAACTAATAGGATTAGCAATCAGGTCACAAATTCGCAATTCTAGACGATTGAGATTATAGGGACGATTGCTACCGTTAGGACGTACTGACACCCAGAGATGACGAACATTCTGCATCGTACCGAGCTTTAATTGTTCCTCGGTCCAGGTGACAAAATGTTTATGACTTTCAAAGAGGGGAACATAAGCAGGAGTTTGGGGGAAAACTTGCCAACGACGGGAATGGGACCCAGTGATTTTCCCATCAAGAAAAGGAGAAGAAGCACTTAAAGCCAAGTATAAAGGAGCTTCTAGGCGAATTAAGCGACAGGCACGCATTAAATCCTCATAATCGCTAATACCGACGTTAATATGAATACTGGCCGTGACTACATTAGTGCCGTAGGTCTGTTCAATATAGTCATGATAGGGATTGTGGGGGTCACTGCGATAAAAATGTTGACTATCGCCCAAGGAGAGGGTACTGCCAGGGATGAGGGTATAATCGCCTAAACGACGCAAATATTGCCGTAGAGCTAGACGAGGTTTTAAAGTAGCGCATAAAAGACGGTCATAGTTAGTCATGGGAGCCGTAGTATATTCTACGTTACGACTATCCGGTTCCCGGACAAAACCATCCAAATCCTTGACAATGCGATCGGATAAACCGATAATTTCTCCGGCTGCTGTTCCGGTGTACATTTCCACTTCAAAACCTTTACTTAGGAGCATCGTCAATTCACCCTGCTGTGTCTATTTTGTAGTGTGACATTATTTTGACTGTAAATGACGTTCAATCAGCAGAATCGCCACTATATCATCAATGGGACGATCGGGAAGACGCATCCCCTGGGGGATGAGTTTCTGTAATCCTTTGGGGGGGAACATTTGCCAATAGCGATCGCGAGCTTCTAGGGTACTATTGCGTTCATCTACTAGAGTAATCGGGACGGTGACACGAGCGGCAATTTTTTCGCGCCAACTTTTTGAGGTGGTTTGATTCCCCATCACCAATAATTCGATCGGATATTGTTGACAGAGACTAGCTAAACGCTCGATCGCTTGTGACGATGCTATCACCTCATGGGTATAAATTTTCCCCGTCGACGACCTGACCGCGATCCCACATTTATCCTTACCCGGATCAAAACCGAGAATACACATAGTTTTTATCTTCTGCAGCAGTGGTCGGTTTTATTAAATCACTAAATTAGCAACTGTCTTGATTGTCAAGGGTGTGGGCTTCGGCCGTGAGCTCAGCCGAACGGGTGTGGGAAGTGGGGATAATAAATAAAAATAGTCTCGGAGTCTTCTTAATACTGTCTCCTGACAAATATGATAATGCTCAACGGATTTAGTCTCGCTGAAAATTTAACGGGAGAGATAGCGGCTTTGAGTACGGCGGCGCTTTGGGCGATTTCTGCCGCGATTTATAGCCTATTAGGCCAGAAAATCCCGCCTTTATTGCTTAATTTTCTGAAAGGAGTAGTCGCGATCACTTTAATTGCCCTGACGCTGCCCCTTTCCGGACAATGGCGCGGTATTAATCAACAAAGTTCGGTATTTATACTCTTGACAAGTGGCGCAATTGGTATAGGAATCGGTGACACGGCCTATTTTACCGCCCTCAATTATTTGGGACCGCGAAAAACCCTACTGTTAGAAACCCTTTCGCCTCCGTTGGGGGCGATTCTAGCGGCGACTTTTTTGGGGGAATCCCTGAAAATATCGGCTTATATTGGCATGATTTTGACCATCTTCGGGGTTGCTTGGGTTATTTCCGAAAAAACTCCCGAAATCAATAGTCAACGTCCTTGGCCGCGAGGAATTGCCTGGGCTTTAATCGCAGCGATTTCCCAAGCGGTGGGGGCGGTTTTATCTCGTCAGGCACTGGTGGAGTCGGGAATGTCGTCTTTGCAGAGTACCCTTTTTCGTCTGTTAGCGGGGACGGGAATAGTGTTAATTCTGATGTTTTTTCGCCGTCAAGAATCATCACCAGCGATTAACTGGTCATTGCGTCTGATTGCTATTATTATTATCACCGCTTTCGGCAGTACGTTTTTAGGGATATGGTTACAGCAAACTGCTTTAAAATTCTCTCCTGTGGCTATTGCCCAAACTCTCACCGCCACCAGTCCTTTATTTGTCCTGCCGATCGCTGCCATGATGGGGGATCGGATTAACTTGCGGGCGATTTTCGGGGTGATTATCGCTTTGCTAGGAATTGGGATTTTGTTTCAATGAGTGGTTTCTCCGTCGGTTTGTAGTCTTGTTTTAGCAATAATGCGGGTTTTCTTTAAATCCCCCTCGCTCAATTCTTCTCCCACCTGTAAACGGGTGGCATTAGTTTGGAGGACAGTGGCGGCGTTTTTCTCTCCTAATTGTAGGGCCGTTTTGGCCGCGGTTTGTAGCATAGTGACGGCGGCGGCTCGATCGCCCTTTTTTAATTTTTCTTCAGCGATTTGGGTTTGACGATATTTGGCTAAAGTCAGAATTGATTTCTGAACTTGCTCGTTTAATTGGGATTGATAGAGAGCTTGGGAGGTGATATCAAGGTTAAAAGTCGCAGTTTCTAGCCCTTTTTGACCGGAAGCGGGATCATCGTAGCGAATCTTCACCTTAGCTATGGTGTGAGTACCAGGGGAAATTTGGTCAATATAGAGATTGAGGAGGAGAATTTTTTCTTCATCTATCATTAAATCCCCCAAACGGGTGATGTAAAAATTGCCCTCTTTTTGCAAGCTCATTTCTATGGTTTCCGGGGCAACTTGGGCAATGGGTTTTAAGTCGGCTAAATGAGTCTGGGCATCTAATTCTAATTGCAGGAAAGCGTTAGTTAACCGGACAGATTGCAGACGGTTAAACAGACGAGTAAATTCAATTAAAGCTTGTTCGGGTCTTTCGATATAGGATAAACTTCCACCGGCGATATCGGCAATTTTTTCTAGGATATCTTGATTCCAATGATCGCCAAAACCGAAGGTATTTAAGGTGATACCGTACTCAGCCGCTACTGCGGCTAATTTTAAACAGCGTTGATTATCTCCGTGTTCATTTTCACCATCGGTAAGCAGAAAAATATGAGACACATAACCTTTGCTGCCGCTGGAACTTTCTTGAATACCTAATTTTATCCCTTCATCGATCGCCGTACCTCCTCCCGCTTGTAATCGTTGAATTTTTGAGCGAATTAACGTCAGATCATCCTGTCGCGATTGGGAGGGAAGAATAACTTTAGCGCGATGATCGAAAGCTATCACCGAGAGACGATCATTAACCCCGAGGGATTCTATTAAACTGAAAGCCGCTTTTTTGACCGTTTCTAGGGGTTTTCCCTGCATAGAACCGCTATGATCCAGAACTAAACAAAGATTAATCGGTAAATTTGTGTTGATCTGTTCACTGGTTGCGGCGATCGATAGCATCAGTTGACGTTGACTGCTGCTCTGATTAGCATCGATATTACTGTCACTCAAGGCCGATTTTAGAATTACCCGCATAAGAGCTTGTGGTCGTTGATATTTATATTGTAATGAGTATAGTTAGATTTGTGGTTATTTTCCCGTCCGGCATCGAGTTAAACCAATTCGAGAAGTGGCTGCATCTCATTATTTCTACAAATTTGACAGGCAGCGCCAGAAGTTCTTGTTTGAATTAGCTCTAGCTCGGTTATCAGTTATGAGTTATAGGTAAATTTACTGAGGTGATATTTTTCTCATTTTCCTAGGCTTAATTAACCTGATATCCACAGATTTAACTTGATCTTAAAAATTAGGAATTACCAAAAAAAAGAGCCTAAATCAATCAATAAGTCCTTAACAAAAATAAAAAAGGAATAAATGCGGCTCTCTTACTCTTTGTGTGATAAATTTAACTTATATAGGAGCGACCGATCTTTGTGTCCTTTGTGTCTTTGTGGTTCGTTCCACTCGCTGGCCAGCAGAATTATATCTTATACCATTTCTCTAAATGAAAACTACACATCGAATTTAAGTCCCCCTTTTTAAGGGGGATTTAGGGGGATTAAACTTCTGTAGTCAGACTTTGGAGAATTGGTATTAGAATACATTTTACCCACCAAACCCAAGAGAGCCTAAATACTAATGTTGAAAGCCTCTATTAATGGCACTTTTGCTCCTTGACTGTTCCCTTTTTGTTAACCACAAAGACAGGAAGTTAGGACTTTAACTAAGGGAGAGAAGGAAGGTGAGAAGAACCATTCATTAAAGCGGCGATCGCTTGTTCTAGGGCCAGGGAAATATGGGTCCAATGGGTTCCCCCCTGACAAAAAACGATATAGGGTTCCCGTAGGGGTCCATCGGCAGAGAATTCCGAGGTGCTACCATCGATAAACGTGCCACCAGCCATCACTACTTGGCTCTCATAGCCCGGCATTTGGGCAGGAACGGGGTCTAAGTAGGAACCGATGGGAGAATAGGCTTGAATGGCTTTACAGAAGGCAATCAGCTTATCGGGGGAACCGAGTTTAATCGCTTGAATAATATCGCGTCGAGGCACAAAAGGAGCGGGATTGACCGGATAACCCAACTCATCCCCCACATAGGCAATTAAATGACTGCCTTTCATCGCTTCTCCCACCATTTGCGGCGCTAGAAACAATCCCTGATAAAGAAGACGATTTTGGTCAAAAGTTGCCCCTCCCTCCCCACCGATCCCCGGTGCTGTCAGACGATAGCAGGCCATTTCCACTAATTCCGCTTTACCTGCTATGTATCCCCCGGCCGTGACAATTGTACCTCCGGGGTTTTTAATTAGAGAACCGGCCATCAGATCTGCCCCCACATCGGTGGGTTCTTGGGTGTTGATAAATTCTCCATAGCAATTATCGACAAAACAGACCGTATTCGGGTTTTGTTGTTTAACTATACGGACAATTCTCTCGATTTCGTCAATAGACAAACTCGATCGCCACGAATAACCGCAAGACCTTTGAATATGTACTAAACGGGTTTGGGGTTTAACTGCTGTTTCTAAAGCCAACCAATCGATCGCACCGGTAGAATCTAGCTCTAATTGCCGATAACTAACGCCAAAATCCTTTAAAGAGCCTTGACCACTGCCCCTAATCCCGATTACTTCCTCTAGGGTATCGTAGGGCGCACCAGCTACCGCTAACATCTCATCCCCCGGTCGAAGAACCCCATACAAGGCACAGGCGATCGCATGGGTTCCTGAAACAAATTGTACCCGCACCGCCGCCTTTTCAGCCCCCAGGGCTTGGGCGAACACTTGATCTAAAGTATCCCGTCCCAAGTCATCATGACCATAACCGCTAACACTAGCAAAATGATGCACCCCGACGCGGTTTTCACGGAAAGCGCAGAGGACTTGACGGAGATTTTCCTTGACCTGTGCGTCAATTTCCGAAAAGATGGGGAGTAGGGCCTTTTCTGCCCTGTGGAGTAGAGAGGGGATATCCATCAAACAATAGATTCTGATCTGTATTGCATTTACCTTAAATGTCGGCTTGAAGAAACTCTCGGTTTTACCTCGGAGATGAAAAGCCGACCAATATAGAACAGCACTTCGACAGGCTCAGTGTCCACATTTCGACACATTTCGACACATTTCGACACATTTCGACACATTTCGACAGGCTCAATGTCAAGGCTCAATGTCAAGGCTCAATGTCAAGGCTCAGTGACACGAAGCACAACTCTAAACAGTTGTGTTAAAATCTAAGAGTCAACAGGTTGAAATGCCGCTCACATCGTGGAAATCCCGTTGCAATAGTACGGCACTTTTGAGGAGAAAAAAGAAGACAAGAGCCACCCGAAAACTCTTAAAACAGGGGAGTAAGTCTTTTCCAAGACTGAAATAAACTAAGAACATTTTGCCGTAAGGCAGATAGGGTAAGGCATACCCGAATCTTGGTTGAAAGACCAAAACGCTTGGAGAGCTATCCACAAGTGGACAACTAGATAACAAGTGATATTCTAGTAGGTTCGGATAGGACATAATCGTGTAAGACGTGAGTAGGGGAAACCAGAAAGCGCAGTGATTAGCTCAAGAATCCCTCGCCTGAGCGCTTCGGGGATTGTCAACAAGCCTACTGATCTTACAACGTCAATCCTTCCGCTGAAAACAGCTGCCAAGGTTGACAATAGGAATGATTAGAGCGGCCCACTTGGGGGGGGTGAGGCTCCCTGTGGTGGGGCACCGGGGGGAGGGCCACCGGCAGCAGGTTCATTCCCCCCACCACCAAAGAGACTTTGCCAAGAAAAACCCTGGGGTGGTCGGGTGTCCGAGGGTGGATTAATTAGGATATGTTCGGAGCCATCGAGTCCGCTTTTAACTTCGGTACGATTGCCGATAGTAACGCCAGTGGTAATGGGGACAAATCGGGGTGGTTGGTTAGGTGCGCCAACAAAAACACCAGTTTGCTCGTTCTGACGGGTAACGGCAATAGTTGGCACGGTTAAAGCGTTTTTCAGTTGGCCGACTTGGAAATCGGTAGAAACATTCATTCCCGCTTTTAATTCCCTGGCCGCCTTTTCTTCTAGGGTCACTTTCACTTCAAAACTGGTGACATTTTGTTCTACCGTTGCCTGGGTGGCAATCAGAGAGACTCGTCCATGAAATACTTTATCTGGATAAGCATCGGCTGTAATCGTCACCTTTTGCCCAACCCGAATCTTATCAATGTTTTTTTCTGCTACATTGCTGACCACTTCATTTTGTGAAACCAGGGATAAAATCGAGGAAGAAGTGGCCGAAGATACGGAACTGCCGGTCGTAGTAGGAGCGACAAAGGCCCCCGGTTCAGCGTAGACAAAAGTAACCACCCCGTCAAAGGGCGCTTTAATGATGGTATCCTCAATCTGAGTTTTGACATTTTGTAGAGAACCCTGAGCAGTAGTCACCTCCGCCCGAGCTTGATCGATTTCCTCCTGTCTTGTTCCTGCTTGGAGAAGGTCTAAGACCTGTTGTTGATTTCTCACTTCCGCCCGTGCTTGAGCAATTTCTTCCGAGCGAGTTCCTTCTTTCAGGAGAGATAGCTTTTCTTGGGATTCAATCACGGCAGCCTGGGCGCTATCCCTGGTTGCCAGTTTTTCGTTTAAAGTCTGTTGAGATATGGCTCCTTCGTTGAAAAGTAGCTGATTGCGACGATATTCATCATCAGATTTTTTGAAAATGGCTTTTAAACCTTCTAAACGAGCTTTTTCTTGGGCAATTTCCTGATAACGATTACCAGCCATCAATTTTTGTAGGTTTGCTTCTATTTCTTCCAGTTTCGCTTGGGCCTGAGCGATTTCTTGGGGACGATTACCGGCGATTAGTTTGCGGAGATTAGCTTGGGCTGCCGCTAGTTTGCCCTGGGATTCTAATAATTGACCCTGCCAATCAGAATCGTCCATTTTAGCAATTATCTGTCCTTTTTTGACAGTATAACCCTCATCTACTAGCAGTTCCTTCAAAATTCCTGCTGTTTTAGGGCTAACATTAACCACTTTTTCCGGTTCCACAGTGCCATTAGCGGAAACGATGATCGTTAGATCCGTCTCTTCCACGGCTACAGGCAGCGGACGGGAACTATCCCGGTGGGGGGTATGCCCAAACTGACGATAGGCGAGAACAATACCACCAATGGCTAAAAATAAAGCTAGTAATCCCAATACCCAGCTAATTGCGGGCTGTTTGTTAAGTTTTTGGAAGGAGGAACTATCTGACATAGTGAGTAAGAAACTGGTGGGTTAATTTAGAGAGAACCTGATTGTTGAACAGTCTGTTCCGATTCCACAGCACCATAATCGAGCTTAATAATATGATCGGCTAGATGAAAATAGCGCTCATCATGGCTAATAACAATAACTATTTTTCCTCTTTCTTTCAGTTGTAGCAGTATCTGTTTATAGAATAGTTCCCTAAAACGGGGTTCTTGGTCGGCGGCCCATTCATCAAACAGGTAGATAGGACGATCTTCTAAATAGGCTGTTAATAAAGCCAGTCGTTTCCTTTGTCCTTGAGATAGTTCTGTGGTGGATAAAACTCCATTTTTGACCGTAACTTTATGGGCTAATTGCAGTTGTATCAGATAATTTTCTACCTCTTGATCGAGATTGGGGCGATCAAAACCGAGAAAACTATCGAATAAGTAAAAATCATAGAAAATTGCCGAGAAATGTTGACGATACCACTCCACATTATCTTGGGTAATACGTTTACCATTGAGATAAATTGCTCCCGATAGGGGTGGGTATAGTCCTGTAATTAGTTTAGCTAAAGTTGACTTGCCGCTGCCATTGCCGCCAATAATAAAGATCAGTTCCCCTGGTTGCCAAGAAAAGCTAATTGGTCCGAGCAGAAACCCCTTTTCATCTGTCCTTGGCGGTGGTGGTGGGTTGCCTTTTTGAGAATAGGGGGGATGGGATGGAAAGGGAATTAGTTTCCTCTCGGAAGAGGGGGATTCTGGTACCAGTGCCGGTAAACTATTGGCAAAATCTTGAGAAAGGCCTTCGGGGAAACCTTCGGGGGGGAAAGGTGGATGGCCTTCGGGGAAACCTTCGGGGGGGAAAGGTGGATGGCCTTCGGGAGAACCTTCGGGGGGGAAAGGTGGATGGCCTTCGGGAGAACCTTCGGGGGGGAAAGGTGGTAATTCTGGGTGATAGAGATAGGTGACAGCTTGAAATTGTAGTTGACAGGAGGGACTGATGGATAAAACTAGGGTATCTGCTTCCGAGAGACTGGAGAGAGATAATTTCATCCTTTCAATTTTTCGCAGGGCAATATTTCCCCGGACTAATTCAGGAATGCGATTGAGCATATTCTGCATTGGCAAGGCGATGAAAGTACCAATTAAAACATAGGCGGCCAACATTGTTAAAGGAATGTCTAAAAACAAAGGTAGAATGAACAGAATAAATCCCAAACTGAGAAACTGAGATAGTTGTCCAAACCCGTTAGCGATCGCAAATCTTTTCATCGCTTTGGTATTTAGTTGCCGAAGCCGTACAGCACTACTCTGCAATTCCTTCTCCATAAAAGCCTGCCTTTTGGACTGATTGAGCTTGAGTTCTTTGATGCCGCTCATCAAGGCTTTAAAATCCTTAAATAGGGTGTCTTCTTCTTCCCTCGACTTAAAAAATAAACGTTCGGCTTTATTCAGGATCGTTTGCACAAACCAGATGGCACTAACAGTAGAAGCTATCGTTAAGACGAAAAGGGCATTAGATAGCCAAGCAAAGTAAACGAAACAGCCGACAACTGTAGCAAAATCCACACAGATATTCGGCACGGATGCCACTGCATGAGTTAGGGTATGAACATCATCGGTAAAACTAACCAAAAGACGATTTTCTTTCAGTCTCTCTAGATGTTCTAAAGGAGAGGACAAAATATTTTTACTCAATTTCACTCGCAGTTCATAGATAGCATTCTGCGAGAGAAAAATCAGCATAAATTGCGAGATCATGCTGGTCACTATAATAAATATTGCCAAGATGCTAAAGTATTGTAGAGCATTGACCGCATGACCCTCATGGACTTCTCGATTAATCAAAGAAATTAAAAGAGCGTTGCCAACACCGCTAACTAAACCTGCTACGATAGCAATAGTGATATGTTTCCAGGATATAGCCAGCAAAAATCTCAAAAATTCCATTAAGTTTGTCCTCCTGTCGGGTGATAGATTTTCAAGGGTGGGGTTAAATCTTCTCTAGGAGAATTCCTTCAATACCGACTCCCGGGGCAAAAGAGAAGGCCAAACCTGTCAAAGATGCGGCGTTTTGACGAGTAACTCCGCTCTTATTTTGTTTAAGAGCTTGCGTCTCACATCCTTGTTCTAATCTTAAGATCATGCGTTCCATTACAAATAAAACCGCACAACTAAGTAGGTTGCCGTATTGACGGAGAACTCCCCAACTATCGGCCACTTGTTCATCATTTAAATCTAGGGAAAGTTGCACTTTTTCAATAATTTTTGTCCCTCCAGGGTGAACCATCCATAAATCAATATCTTCCTTGGTTATCTCATGACTATTCAGAAAATTAGTAATAATTCGACCGACACCAGACTCAATATAATCAGGTAATTGACGGGACAGCAGACAGGTAATACCATTGTCTCTAATGCCTAAGGTAATCCCGTCTTCGGTATTTTCAGCCAGATAACTAAAATTATCCCGAATGATAAATTTTCCTCGACCTTGTATTTGTTCTGGTTCGTAGGCTCCGATTACTACTGCCGCACAACCATCACCAAAAATACTATGAATGATAATGTCATTTAAATCATCTTGAAAAACGGCATTAATAGAACTTAATTCTAAACAAATTACTAAAGCTTTATGCTCAGGGTTGGCTCTTACATGATCACAGGCTACTCGTAAACCATTCATCGCGGCTGCACAACCCATAAAATTAACTGGCACTCTAGCAATGTTGCGTCGAAGTCCTAAACTTTTAATTAATTGAGCATCTATACCCGGAGCAACAAAGCCTGTACTGGTGACGAATACGATTAGACCAATAGAATCCTCGATCTTTTCTGTACTCAAAGGATTATGCTTTTTCTGTTGCTCCGATGCGGCTAAAAGAACTCTTCTCGTCACATCTTCTGCTAGGGGAAGCCCATATTTTTCGTACATTTGCATTCGTTGTTCAATAGTTCCCTTTTCCCGACTAAAGTTAACAGTTTCTTCGGTTAATAAATTAATCGCTAGATGCCTAGTGTCAATCCGGGTATGTTCGTAGATTTTTTCGATACGATGTTGATTCTTCTCTAGACCTTTGAGGTTAGCTAAAAATTTAGCGGCATCCGTTTGTTGGACAAGATTGCCCGGAGTGCCAGTGGCGAGACTTTCAATGACAGGTAAAAACTGAGAAGATTGCATGGCAAATATCAGAACCAGTTTAGGTATTATAGGGAGGGTTTCTGTCAACCAATTGCCTGGAAAGCTAGGGAAAAGTCTGGGTCTTTATTATATCCGTAAGATGCCCAATAATTTTCCCGAAACTTTCCGCCAGAATTTCTGGTTTTTGTTGGCTCAAATCGAACCAATGCCAGCCCAACCTTTGACAATATAGTCTAGGGTTGTTCTTAAGGCTTGCGGGTGAAAATGTTCTTTCAATAAGCCTAACTCTTTCTCTTTGGCTAATCGGGATGGCACGGCTAGATAGTATTTAATTAGCCCTGGTAGGCGGTCAAAAAAGAAGTTTTGAGGTGCCGCCCATTCAACTCCGAATTTTTCCGATTCTTCCCGGACAATATCTTCACTGATGATATTGGCAAAACCACTTTTTTGTTGGGGAAGAACGTGATGCACCCGGTGGGGAGCCAAGCCCGCCGAGAGAAAACAGTCAATATACTTATTACCTACCATGGTCAAATCGTAGGAATTTTTAATCTGCATAACCGCCCAATCTTGGTTTTCCCATTGAGGTGGTGCCATAGGATCTATTGGCGGTTCTTCGGCTTCAAAATCATGACTAGCCACAATCATAAAAGTGCTAATCCAGAGGGTAAGGAAAAACTGCGCTAACCAAGCCCAAAATTGACCGTACAGACAAAAGATAACCAGTTCGATTAATAGTAATAAGTGAATACCAAAACTACCTAAAAAATGGGGTAATCCCAGCTGCCAACTGCCATACATATTCTTAACACCTGCTTTAAAAGCGAGGATACATAATTCCATAATGCGAACAAACATTCCCGTAACCACATGACCTATTTTATGGAATGTATGTACTGGAACTCGATAAAAACGAGGCAATTCTAACATGAAGGTGAAAACATTCTTTTTGATATCAACATCGGTTTGGGTAAAAGGATGATGCAGTAAAGTATGACCGTCTATTACTACTAAAGCGAGGGGAACGTAGTTAATATCAAAAATATTGGCAAATACCTTGTTTAATCCCACTTGTGGCCGATGAATTAGGTAGTGACCTACCCCTGCTAGGGCGATTCTTAGCATAGCGATGAGAGGCACAAATAGGTAAATCGGCATATACTGTCTGGCCTCTAAGTACAGCCCTTGCACCACAAAATAGATAAGAAAAAGACAGATACTGATAACATTAAACAGAAAATCCATGCGCTCCACTTTCTGTTTAAATTCTGGAGAGTAAACTCTGGCTTTAATCTTATTAAGCAATTGTTCTGGGTTGCGGAAATCATAGCGAGGGGTATCCCGCCAACCGTTGAAATGCTCTTTAAATAAGAAGGCAGGAGCGTTGTATTTAGGATGAATATGCTCTGGTCTTCCCTGTTGTCCAAGGGAATATTTTTGCAGGACTTTTTTGACTCTTTCAGGATTGGGATGAAAGATATTGACAATCGTGGTTATATCTCTGTTCTTGGTACGTCCAATAAAAAATTGTCCCCCTGGATGCTTGGCAATAAATTCCGTGAGATCATAGGCTTCTCCTTCATAAATCCAGACATTCGGCAAGGGTGTACCGTCGGGGGGATGGGGCGGTGGTTCGATATCTCCTGGCAAGGGGGGCGGCATGAAGGGACTGACTCCACCTTGATTATGAGGCGCCCCCCGGCCGGCATCTGTGGGCGGCAATGAGGGCATCACTCCCGACTGATTAGGAAATGGTGTTGGTGCTGGGACGTTTTGAGGAGTATTGATTTCTTGTTCTGAGTTCATGGTAAATTTTTATCCTCGTTTGACTATATTTTCTCTGGCAGAATCCTGACCTAAGCTGGCGGGGAAAATCAAGATAAGGCTCTCTTAAGTCTCTGGGGTTGTGTAGATAGGGATTGACGGAGTAGGATGGGATCTAAAAATGTTTTTTTGAGAGGTGCTAAAGGTAAATTCCCAGGGCTTATAGAGGGAAATAACTATGTTATCAGGGAAAAATTAGGAATTGCCAAAATTGTTCTATCTCAAAAAAACGGTATAAAAGTTCTTCGGCAACTATGACATTTCTGCTCTTTGGTAAGCAGACAAGCAACCGAAGAACCAGACCAACTAACTAGGACTGACTCCGTTCAAATACTCGTAAGATTAAATAACCCAAAGCGGCAATTTCTGGCGGTGAGTTTTGTAACATTCCCCCTAAAGCTTGAGCCTGTTCATCATTACCGAGTAATTGTTTTAAGAGTTCTTGATCTTGTTCTGTTAGACGCGGTAGATTGGCCTGTCCTGCCCCAGCTGGTGCAAAGGGCTGCGGTGTCCCCGGAGGATTGTTCTGGGGTCCACCAGGTGGAAACCCTTGATGCGCTCCAGGAGGAGGACTTTGCGGCACACCAGGAGGAGGGCTTTGCGGGGCAGCGGGGGGGTGAGGATGTCTTGGTGTTAACATTGATTGATTTCTCCGTATATTTACTATTTAGTTCTTTTATTATATTCTCACTATTTGCTGGTGATTCCAGATATTTTTTATTTCTTAATAATTGCCTCTCTTGAGCAAAAAAAGAGTTTTAATCAAGTACATAATTACCTAAGCAAAATTAATTACACATATCTAACCCCCCCTTGCCTATTGCCTATTGCCTATTGCCTGTCTTCACTAGGAAATTTATTTTGCACGACTACTTAGTTGAGATAACTCCCAGAAAGCAGACAAAATTGGATACATTCATCTTTAAATGTGGACATAATTGTAACTTACCGATAAAAATAGCAGTTGATAGTCAACCAGCACTGAAAAAATTTACTTTATATTTGTTAGCATAGTGCCATTTTTGACATTCCAGTGCTTAACCTAATTTTTAGGACAAAATTATCCCAAAACACCCGTGGTAAAAACGATGATTTTCTTGCAGACGATTACAAAAATTTATCTTTTAGGCGGGGAGCATCCCAATTTGGCACGTTAGCCATTCTCAGGGGAACTGAAACCCTTTCTATCGCCTTACTATTGGTAATAATTTTACGAAAATGGTATGCTCCCTTTAGGCGAAGTAAGACTGCTATTGGGAGCATCTCATTTATGCAAGTGAGTAATTATATTTATCCATAAAACTGGTTTCTAGCAAGGCTTTCAAAATAGCTTGACATAAAACCTGATTTAGGGGTTACAAAGGTGAGATGCTCCCACTGCTATTTTTAGCTTGACTGACATCTTCCTCACTCCCCGATATCAGCAAAACATATTTGCCTGCTCTGATTTCAGTCTCGTATTGCAGTGCTTTATCCTTGGCAATGCCCAATCCCTCTGTTAGTCCCCCAGTTGCTGAGATTGCGGCCGGATCAAGGCCATCAGTAATCATTTTTTCCACATAACTTACCAGTGTTCTCGCAATCGGTCCGGCAATCAAAACAGGTCCTGTGCCTGGAATAAATAGTATTCCAGCTGCTTCTGCTCCTACTAAGGCCAAGCCAACTGCTGAAGATGGTAATCTTCCGGGCAAGAAATGAGTACAGGGGGGTTGAACCCCTTCCGGATGAAGGGGTTCAACTCTTTCTGAGACAGGAGGTTGAACTCCTTCCAGATGAGGGGGTTGAATGCCCATTGGGTGGTAAGGAGGCTGCATCCCCTCTGGGTGAGGGGGTTGAATTCCTGCCGGGTGAGGTGGGTGGAAGTCTGCACCCTCTATGTTTGGGGTGCCAATGGTTTTTAGCAATGAAAGTTTTTTGATATCGAAGCCTTTTTTTTGTAACTCCAATACAACTGTGTCTGCTTCTTCATTGGAGGGGAATATACCGATGATCGAGTGAATATCTGTCATGAATTTCCTGTTTTTAGTACATATAGTCATTTCAATTAAGATTGAGAATATCAATCCCAAAGTTCATAAGGGTTTTGTCGGTCTAGAGTGTATCAGACTTATCTGAAATGACTATAATTGGATTATATCCAACATTCCGCAGTTCAGATTCCACTTCATAAATATCCCTCTTTGGGAGTATCTTATTTATGCAAGTGAGTAATTACACTTGTCCCTAAAACTGGTTTCTAGCAAGGCTTTCAAAATAGCTTGACATAAAACCTGATTTAGGGGTTACAAAGGTGAGATGCTCCCCCCTCTTTTGTCAAACCTTGATTTATCTTGGGCTGAAACGGCCTAATTTCCTGGAAATTTCCTAAACTGACAAAAGAGGGATAATTTTCGCAAAGCAATATCGTACAAGCCTTGCTCAACAAATTCTCAATAAGGAGGATTCATTATCAATATCAAGAAACAGATTAATTCAAGTGAACTAAATTAGATAAAGCCCTTGCACAGAAAGGCTTTCAGGTTTAATGATTTTTTTTGTTTGTCAACCTGCGGAATGTGGGTATTAAATCACCCCTGGTAAAAACGATGATTTTCTTGCAGACAATTACAAAAATTTACTCTCTAGGGGAAGTGAAAATTCCGGTTCTTCGGGGCATAGATCTGGAAATTCGGTCGGGGGAATACGTGTCCATTATGGGAGCTTCGGGTTCCGGGAAATCAACCCTGATGAATATTATCGGCTGCCTCGATCGCCCGACGGGGGGACAATATATTTTAGAAGGCAGAAACTTAAAGAACTTGGACGATAACCAACTGGCCTATATTCGCAATCAGAGGATTGGCTTTGTCTTCCAACAATTTAATTTATTGTCCCGCTCCACTGCCCTAGAAAATGTCATGTTGCCGATGGTCTATGCCAATGTTCCCAAGCCAAGGCGCCGTCAAAGAGCGATGCAAGCTTTAGCTAGAGTTGGATTGGCTAATTATCTCCACAATCGGCCTAGCCAACTTTCCGGGGGACAACAACAGCGAGTCGCCATCGCCCGGGCCCTAGTTAATCAACCGGCTCTGGTGTTGGCCGATGAGCCGACGGGGGCCTTAGATACACAAACTTCCCAAGAACTGATGGATTTACTAACCGAACTCAATCAACAGGGGATCACGATTGTGATTGTCACCCACGATCCTGATGTAGCTGCCCAAACCAGGCGGGTGATCCGTCTTCAAGATGGCTTAATCGTTTTTTAGGATGTACTGGCCTCAATCCCTTCGTAAAGCGGTAATCGGGTCTAAATGAGCGGCAGAACGGGCGGGAATTACTCCTGCTAACAAACCAACGATAAAAGATAAGCCAAATCCACTGATTATCGACCAACCTGACAAGACAAAGGGAAATCGGAAAATCTGGGCGCTACAGAGGGCGACTAAAATTCCCGATAATACACCGATGCCGCCGCCAGTCAGGGAAATCATCACCGATTCCGCTAAAAACTGCTGGAGGATTGCCGAACGGGTAGCCCCCACAGCTTTGCGAATCCCGATTTCCCTAGTGCGTTCCACCACGGAAACTAACATGATATTAGCGATGCCAATACCACCGACTACTAAGGAAATGCCAGCGATCGCCACTAGCATCACTGTAAACAAACCCACTACCGTGGTCAAGGTTTTGACCACAT
Organism: Microcystis sp. M061S2; assembly: GCF_020245605.1. Classification (NCBI taxonomy): domain Bacteria; kingdom Bacillati; phylum Cyanobacteriota; class Cyanophyceae; order Chroococcales; family Microcystaceae; genus Microcystis; species Microcystis sp. M061S2. The sequence goes on from NZ_JADBUP010000062.1 coordinate 45,407, forward strand.
CTGTTTGGTTTCTAATGCTAAAATCATCGGTTTGAGAAGCGGCGAGATTGTGACGCTGACGCAAAAGATTAGTAATTTGATACTCGGCATTTTTCATCTGATCTTGCTGGTCAACTTTGACATAAATGCCGTTAACGGCCTTACCACTTAAAGAATTATTGCCCACCAGACGAGAAGACATATTGCTCAGAGGAATAAAGACCTGATCGTCGCGATCAATCGAACCTTCGGCACCTTTTGGCTCAAATACCCCAATAATTTCGTAACTATTTTTTCTTTCAATCCAAAGCTTTTTGCCGATAGGATTAGTATCATCGCCAAAGAGTTCTGTTAACAGAGTCGAGCCTAAAATCGCCACTGGTGTCGCCTGTGCCATTTCTTCCTCGGTAAAAAATCGACCTTGGCTGAGTTCTGTATTTCTCGCTTTCATGTAGTTGAGATCGATGCCCACCACATTAGTGGCATGATTGACCTCGCCCGCCACCACCGGTGCTGGACGCTGCAGATAGGCGGAGACCACCTGCACACCAGGAACTTGATTTTGAATAACTTTGGCATCTTCCCAGATTAAGGTACTACTGGAACCGCGGCCGAGACTAATCCCCCCGGTTCTGGCTTCTCCGGGTAAAATTTGTAAAACATTAGTACCTAGAGATTGAATTTTTTGTTCGGTGGCTTTTTGTACTCCTTGGCCTACGGAGGTGAGAGCAATCACGGAGGCAATGCCAATAATCACCCCTAACATGGTTAACAAAGTCCGCAGTTTATTACTCCAGAGGGCTTCGATCGCTATCGAGACAATTTCGCCGATCGCCACGGGATGAGGATGATTAGTCTGAACTATTTGTTTAGGTAAGTTAAGAGTCATTGAGTTCGATGTAATCTGGCTAAATATAGAGTTCTGAGGGGATAAAAGAGATATTTGGGACTTATTTATCTTTTTTTGTCTATAAATTACCTTATTTACTGTTTCTAGAAGAGATGAGGCTGTATTGACTGGGGCTTTCCCGTCCGATAGCATTGCCTATAAAAACCCTCACTTAGGGAAATCAATCGCTTCGCCATACTTTCCCAATAAGATTTTAGCGAGATTTTCCTTGACCTGTGCGTCAATTTCCGAAAAAATGGGCAGTAAGGCCTTTTCTGCCCCGTCGAGTAGAGAGGGGATATCCATCAAACAATAGACTGTGATATTTGTTACTATTTATTAAGCGTCAAAGTTCCCCCTGTGTCAAATCGAGACAGATAAGACAATGATGCTCTGTCTCCTGTTGTTTCCCTTTGGGTTATTCAATGACTGTTGCGACTTCCGAAAAACTTCCCATTGACTGGGTGACTCTCATCTACATGGCTTTTATCCACTTAGTGGCTCTTTTAGCCTTCTTGCCTGGCAATTTTAGCTGGGGTGCTGTGGGAGTGACATTGATTCTTTATTGGATTACCGGGGGTTTAGGAATTACCCTCGGTTTTCATCGTTTGGTCTCCCATCGGAGTTTTAAGACTCCCAAATGGTTAGAATACTTTCTGGTTTTGTGCGGGACCCTCGCTTGTCAGGGGGGTGCAATCGCATGGATAGGTTTACATCGTATTCATCATAAATATTCTGATACTGCTCCCGATCCCCACGATTCTAATAAAGGTTTTTGGTGGAGTCACATGGGTTGGATGCTGCACGAAATTCCTGCCGACGAAGAAATTGCCCGTTTTACCCAAGATATCGCCGACGATCCTTTCTATAAATTCTGTCAAAATTATTTTGTTCCTATCCAAATTGTTTTAGGCTTAATTCTCTATGCTATGGGTGGTTGGCCGTTTGTAATTTGGGGAATTTTTGTTCGCTTGGTCTTAGTTTTCCACTCCACTTGGTTTGTCAATAGCGCCACCCACAAATTCGGTTATGTTAGCCATGAATCCCACGATAATTCTAAAAATTGTTGGTGGGTTGCCCTCTTAACTTTCGGTGAAGGTTGGCACAATAATCACCATGCCTATCAGTATTCTGCCCGTCATGGCCTACAATGGTGGGAAGTTGACCTGACTTGGATGACCATTCGTCTGCTGCAAATTCTGGGACTAGCCACTAATATTAAGTTGCCTCCCACCACAGCAACGGCGACAGAAAGTTAGTTTTATCCAGTTGTTAAATTAAATCTAGCCGAACTTAAGTTTAAGTTCGGTTATTTTTTCTGCGACTTAACCCAAATCTGACGGCTTTTCCCACGGCACAACTGAGGAATATAGGTAATGCCAATCCTCCCCCAAAAAAAAGAATTAAGGACAGAATCCCTTTCATGAATGCTGCTGCTGCCGAACATTGACTGGGGAGAGCGCAACCCATCGGGCCAACAGCGAAGGATAACCAACCAAAAAAGAAAACACACAGGGGAAATAAGAGGCAAAAAACCAGACCCCCCGCTAGACAGCCTAATCCATTGGCCTTTCTATTCGATTTCTTCTCTGTCACCATCTCTATCGCTAACTTTCTCTAACCCGTAGCATAAAAAGGTCAAACTATCAACTTTTTTAACAAATGTTTAATATTTACGCTGATGTGCCGGAGGGACCCCAGAGAACGTATATTAAAAGCTAATCCCCAAATTATATTAAGTTTCTAATGAAAAAAATCTCGATTTTAGGCTCTACAGGCTCGATCGGCACTCAAACTCTCGATATTGTCACCGATCATCCCGATAAGTTTCAAGTGGTGGGATTAGCCACGGGTAATAATATTCAACTACTATCGGAGCAAATTCGGCAATTTCGCCCGCAAATCGTGGCGATTAATAACGAAAGTCAACTAGAAGACCTAAAAAGCCTAATTTCCGACCTTGACTATACCCCGATTATCCTAGCAGGAAAGGAAGGAGTAATCGAAGTGGCCCGTTATGGCGATTCCGAAAGCGTCGTCACGGGAATTGTCGGTTGTGCGGGATTGCTGCCGACAATTGCCGCTATTACTGCCGGTAAAGATATCGCCCTCGCTAATAAAGAAACCCTGATTGCTGGCGGTCCGGTGGTGCTGCCTTTAGTGGAAAAACACGGAGTTAAATTATTACCTGCTGACTCGGAACATTCAGCTATTTTTCAATGTTTACAGGGAGTTCCCACTGGGGGATTAAAAAAGATTATTCTCACCGCTTCTGGGGGTGCTTTTCGCGATTTACCCGTGGAAAAATTGCCACAAGTAACCGTAGCTGATGCCCTCAAACATCCTAACTGGTCTATGGGCAGAAAAATCACCATCGATTCGGCTACTTTAATGAATAAAGGTCTAGAAGTTATCGAAGCTCATTATTTATTTGGTGTCGATTATAATGCGATCGATATTGTTATTCATCCCCAAAGTATTATTCACTCTTTAATTGAGTTACAGGATACCTCGGTTTTAGCCCAATTAGGCTGGCCCGATATGCGTTTACCCCTGTTATATGCCTTGTCTTGGCCCGAAAGAATTTATACCGATTGGGAACCTTTAAATTTAGTTAAAGCCGGCAGTTTAACCTTCAAAGAACCCGATCATCAAAAATATCCCTGTATGGGATTAGCCTACGCAGCCGGCCGGGCAGGTGGGGCAATGCCAGCAGTATTAAACGCAGCCAATGAACAAGCGGTAGCATTATTTTTAGAAGAAAAGATTAGCTTCTTAGATATTCCCCGGGTGATCGAAAAAGTTTGCGATCACTTTACAATTCATAACAGTTCTACCCCTAGCCTAGATGATATTTTAGCCGCCGATAATTGGGCGCGTCAAGAGGTATCTAACTGTCTGATTGCCAATCCGGTCTAGATAGTCTAGATCCTGTAGGGATGTTAACTATAATGTCTCTACAGATATAGGATAGAAAAATCACTAATTTCGGCTATTTTTTCTAGTTAACTAGATTTATGATGATCATGACAAAAGTTGATAACCTTCAATAAACCTCTTGCCTAATTAATTTTTGAGGGTTCAAAAACGGCAAAAATAAGGATTAAATTGCCTAAAATCTGTAAACAGACCATTTAATTGACTATTATTCATTCTTAATTCTCCTGACTACTGACTCCTAACCCTAACAACAATTTTTGATTTTTACAATGAGGTGTAATGACCCTGAAACTTGATCAAAAATAAGATAAAATAAACAAGATAGCGGTTATTACTTTTAATTTTCTATGGTTACAACTTCTCTATCCCTCCCCGAAATCGCCAGAGAAACCCGTCAAGCGAGTCGTCAACTGGCTATTCTGACTAACGAAGAAAGGAATGAAGCTTTAGAGGCTATTGCTGAGGCTTTAACTGCCAATGCCGATCAGATACTAGAAGCTAATATGGCGGATGTTCAAACTGCCAAAGCGCTGGAATTATCTCCGGCTTTATGTGCGCGATTAGAGTTAAGTCCCAGCAAATTAAAAGCCGCTATTGCCGGGGTGCGAGATCTGGCTAAATTAGCAGATCCTTTAGCTACGATGCAAATTAATCGGGAATTAGATCAAGGTTTAATTCTTCAGAGAATAACCTGTCCTTTAGGGGTTTTAGGGGTTATTTTTGAAGCTCGTCCCGATGCTTTAATTCAAATTACCAGTTTAGCGATTAAATCTGGTAATGGCGTTATTTTAAAAGGCGGGAAAGAGGCGCTCCGTTCTTGTCAAGCTTTGGTAACAATTATTCATCAGGCATTGAGTCAAACTAAAGTTAATCCAGCGGCGGTACGATTATTAACAACACGAGAAGAAATTCAGGAACTCTTAAAACTTGATCAATACATCGATTTAATAATTCCTAGAGGTTCTAACGAATTTGTGCGTTATATCCAAAATAATACCCGCATTCCCGTCCTCGGTCATGCCGATGGTATCTGTCATCTCTACATCGACAAAGAAGCCGATTTAAGCAAAGCAATTAGGATTACCGTTGATGGTAAAACCCAATATCCTGCCGCTTGTAATACCATTGAAACTTTATTGGTTCATCAAGATATCGCTAGACAATTTTTACCTGCAGTCGCCCAGGCATTGGAGGAAAAAAAGGTTAAATTATTGGGAGATGAAGCAACTTGTCAGATGATTAACGTACCATCGGCCACAGAACAGGACTGGCAAACAGAATATAGTGATTTAATCCTGTCAATTAAAATTGTCGATAGTCTAGAATCGGCAATCGAACATATTAATTATTACGGTTCTCGACACACGGAAGCCATTGTCAGCGAAAATTTTAACACGGCCAAAACCTTTAGCGATCGAGTCGATGCCGCCGGAGTTTTTCATAATTGTTCCACCCGATTTGCCGATGGTTTCCGTTACGGTTTTGGGGCCGAAGTGGGTATCAGTACCCAAAAAATGCCCCCCCGCGGTCCGGTGGGATTAGAGGGATTAGTGACCTACAAATATCAATTAGTGGGAGATGGTCATATTGTCGCCGATTATTCTGGGGAAAATGCCCAATCTTTCACTCATCAGGATTTATAGTCGAGAAAAAAGCAGATGTTTACAGGATTAATTCAAGCCTTGGCAACAATTCGGGTCGTGGATACTGATAGACTCTATTTGTCTGTATCCTCTGATACAATTCTCCACGATTTAATGATTGGTGATAGTGTGGCTGTGGATGGGGTTTGTTTGACAGTTGAGGAAATTCTCCCAGAGGGTTTTCTGGCCACTGCTTCCCCAGAAACCCTACAGCGCACTACTTTGGGACGAAGAATTCACACAGAAACCAACGTTAACCTAGAAACCTCTCTGCGGGTGGGTAGTAAAATCGGCGGTCATTTTGTCACCGGTCATGTGGACGGTATTGGCTGTTTAGTCGAATCGATAATCGTGGCTAATTCTTGGGAAATGACCTTTGCTGCGCCTAGTTCACTAGAAGAGCAGTGGAATAACTACATAGCTCGTTATATCGTCGGTAAGGGCAGTATAGCTGTTAATGGCATTAGTTTAACCGTGGCTGATTGTGATGCCTACGGTAGCTGGTTTAAAGTGGCTGTCATCCCCCACACCTACGGCGAAACCAATCTTTCCCATTTAAAATTAGGCGATTGGGTGAATCTAGAAGGGGATATTTTAGGCAAATATGTGGAAAAATTGTTAGGAATGCGCTCTTATCATCCTCCTAGCGAGATTAGCCTAGAATTTCTGGCTGAACATGGTTATTAGTTTTCCAGAAAAAGCCTTTTCAGCTATTGAGCCTGAACTGGTTAGGGTTGATTTTTGGAAAATTTAGTCTAAACTCCAGTTTCAAGGGATTCGAGCAAACCTACCCCTTAAGCTCAACCTAGGAGTGGCGTGACGGAATTAGTCTAAACTCCAGTTAAATGTTTAACAGCTTATCTTGCTAAAGATTGACCGCTCAGGCAATAATGGGAAGGTTTATCATCGCCATTAAAGTAAAGAATGCTGAACGCTTTTATTTGGCTACCGATTATAGGGGCGATACTGATTGCCTACACGCCTCTAGAGGCGAAAAAAGTGCGAGGATTAGCTCTAACTCTTTCTGTCGTTCTCTTACTGCTGAATATTCTCCTTGGCTGGCAATTTGACCCTAGTAACCCGCAAATGCAGTTCACGGTTAACCTGCCTTGGATTAATTTCCTCGGTTTCAATTATGCCCTCGGTGTCGATGGCTTATCATTTTCATTACTTTTTCTTAACAGCATCTTGACAATAATTGCTCTTTATGCTAGTGGCACAGAGGTTAACCGACCGAGATTTTACTATTCTCTGCTCTTGTTACTCAATGCCGGAGTAGCGGGGGCCTTTCTAGCGCAAGATTTACTGCTATTTTTCCTATTTTACGAATTAGAAATCGTCCCGCTTTACCTTCTCATTGCCATTTGGGGGGGTCAAAGACGCGGTTATGCGGGCATGAAATTTTTATTATACACGGCAATTTCAGGCTTTTTAGTGCTAATCTCTTTCCTCGGCTTAGTTTGGCTAACCGGTGCTAATAATTTCGCCTATAACCCCCTTTTATCGAACAATTTAGACGTTAAAACTCAATTACTGCTCCTCATCCCCCTTCTGATTGGATTAGCCATCAAAATCCCGATTTTTCCCTTTCATACTTGGCTACCGGATGCCCACGTCGAAGCATCTACCCCCGTTTCTGTGCTTTTAGCGGGAATATTACTCAAATTAGGAACCTATGGACTGCTGCGCTTTGGAGTCGGTTTATTTCTCGATGCTTGGGTGACTATCGCCCCTTGGTTAGCAACGATAGCAGCTATCAGCGCCCTCTACGGGGCCAGTTGCGCTATTGCCCAAAAGGATATGAAAAAAGTGGTCGCCTATTCTTCCATTTCCCACATGGCCTATATTTTACTAGCGGCGGCGGCCACCACCAGATTAAGCATCACCGCGGCGATTTTGCAGATGATTAGTCACGGTTTAATTTCCGCTTTGTTATTTTTGTTGGTGGGAGTAGTGTATAAAAAAACCGGCAGCCGGGATGTGGATTATCTACGCGGTTTATTAAATCCAGAAAGAGGTTTACCAATCACGGGAATGTTAATGATTTTAGCGGCTATGGCCAGCGCCGGCATCCCCGGAATGGTGGGATTTATCGCCGAATTTTTGGTCTTTCGTGGCAGTTTCCCGATTTTTCCGATACAAACGCTCTTATGTTTGGTTGCTAGTGGTTTAACCGCAGTATATTTTCTCCTGATGATTAATCGGGTTTTCTTTGGTCGTTTAACCCCTGAATTATCGCGCATTCCTCGCAGTACCTGGCCCGAAAGATTTCCCGAAATTGCTTTGGCTTTATTTATTATTGTTTTGGGATTACAACCGAGTTGGATGATTCACTGGACTGAAAACCAAGCATCAATGTTATTAACTGGCACGGCAATCAGTCAAAAGCAATCATAGAAACCTTTTCCGGAATTTTTCAAACCTAGACCGAAACTAACTTGTGGATAGGTGCCGAAACGTCAAAAATTTTTGGACTTGCGGAGGGAATTAACCGTTAAAACCACCTGTTCCCCCACCCGTTCAATTTCTTCTAAAGTATTAAAACGACTCAACCCGAAGCGCAGGGAGGCATAAGCGAGAGATTCGGGGCGACCCAAGGCAGTTAAAACGTGGGAGGGGGCGGTATGGCTAGAAGAACAGGCAGAACCGGAGGAAAGAGCCACTATTGGCTGTAATCCTAACAATAACGCCGCACCGTCCACCCCTTCAATACTAATATTTAAATTTCCGGCTAATCTTTGGCTAGGATGACCATTGAGATAAATTCTGTCTAATTGACTGATAATCTCCCATAAACGGGCTTTTAACTGATTTAAGTAGCCGGTATCTTCTTCAATCGCTTTGATGCCCAATTCTACCGCCTTGGCAAAACCGACAATTTGCGGTGTAAATATTGTACCCGATCGCAGTCCTTTTTCCTGGCCTCCCCCTTGAATTTGAGCGGCAAGACGAACTCTGGGGTTCCGGCGCCGGACGTACAGCGCACCGATTCCCTTCGGTCCGTGGACTTTGTGAGCAGTTAAGGACATCAGATCTATATTCATTTCCTCCACATCTAGGGGAATTTTCCCGATTGCTTGGGCCGCATCCGTATGAAAAAGTACCTGATACTGGCGACAAATCGCCCCAATTGCCGCTAAAGGTTGAATCACCCCAATCTCGTTATTAGCCGCCATAATTGACAGCAAAATCGTGTCAGGACGTAAAGATTTTTCTAGTAATTCCAAGTCAATTAAGCCATCAGCACCGACGGGTAAAATTGTCACCTCAAAACCCAATTTTTCCAGATAATGACAGGGATCTAAAACGGCCCGATGTTCTGTCATCAGCGTAACTATATGCCGTCCCTTGGCGAAATAAGCTTCGGCAACCCCCTTGATAGCCAGGTTATTGGCCTCCGTTGCTCCACTGGTAAAAATAATTTCTTCGGGACTACTATTAATAGCAGCGGCGATTGTTTCTCGTGCCTGTTTAACCGCGGCCTCGGCCGTCCAACCATAGACATGATTAATACTACTGGCATTACCAAAGTGTTCGGTAAAATAGGGTAACATCGCCGCCAGAACCTGCGGCTCCATCGGTGTCGTGGCGTGGCAATCTAGATAAATCGGCTTTTGAGACATATTTTTCCCCTGCGGGGGATTTGAGAAGGATATATCCCCTGTTTTAAGAGAATCTCTGAAAGTGTATTGCTAATCCATGTTAACAAAAAAGTATCGGATATTAGTCAACAGCTTACGACTCAGGCCAGAACTTTAAGATTTAATAATGAGAGCGCAATCGCTCCCTGACAGCAGTTACAATTCCCCTATCCCAATGTTGTTCAGTAACCCAACAGGATTAATAACACATATTTTCCCGCTCAATCATGGCTAAAAAATCGAAGACATTTAGTGAACTGCTCAGGCTGCAGAAAATGTCCCAAGGATACCAAAAACCCTTGAAAAGCTTTGAGAAGAAATTAAAACAAGAGTCCTTGCCTTTCAAAGAAATTGTCGTCTCTCCTTCCGGGGAAGTCAAAATGTCGGAAGTTCTCGAGGATTTTGTCGAGCCTTACCGTGAACCCAGTGAAACGAAGGAGTCCATGCAAAGACTGCTGACCCTAGGGACAATCGCTTGGAATCTGGCGTTGTCCCCCGAATCAGAGCGGCAAGGGGTGATAGACCGAGTTTTTAACAAAGACCTTCTTAACGGAGATGAAAAGCTCAAGGCGGAGATTCAAGGGCTAATCGAGGAGCTAATCCCCAGGAAAAACCGTTATTTTTCGGAAAACAGGCGAATGATTGTGGATTTTGAGTTAAAAGAGCTAGGAAGCAACTATCATATCTCTGTTGCTTCAACTTTGTCGCCGGAGAGAAATGTCTGATGGATGATTCCCAGAAATACGAAGCCGATTGTCAAAAGATAAGAAAAGCCAATCATGAATTACTAAAGGATTTTGAGAGTTGGCTAGAATCATCAGGTCTGTCGGAAAAAACCATTAATAATCATGTTTCAAATATAGATTTTTATATCAACGAATATTTACTCTATGAAGATGCCGTAGAAGCTAAAGACGGGGTAGATATGGTCAGTGACTTTTTGGGTTATTGGTTTATCAAAAAGGCACTGTGGGCCAGTCAATCAAGTATCAAGGCTAACGCAGGTAGTCTGAAAAAGTTCTACACTTTCTTACTTGAAAAAGGCTTAATAGATAAAGATGATTTGCGAGAACTTAAAGAAACCATCAAGGAAGAAATGAGTGAATGGCTGGAAACCCTAAAGCGATACGATGACCCATTGACTGAAGATATGTCGGATATTTGGTGATTTTAACCGAGGGGCAATCCCCCACCCTCTGGCTGAGAAGCTATAATATTATGGTCGGGACACAAAAAGAGCGAAACAATGACAACATTAGAGTTAGAAAGCTGCCAGTCGATTCTTAAGGCTGGTAAAACGACGACAGAAAGAGCTTTACAATTGTTTGACGCTCTCGATCCCGTGAGTTTAGACTTTATGCTCGGTCTTTGGCAAGGTTCTGGACTTCAGACAAATCACCCCATGGATGGTTTATTAGAAGCATCTAATTGGTATGGTAAAGAATTTGTTGATACTGAGAATGTCCACCCCCTGTTATTTTTAGATGGTCAGGGAAAAATTTTTAAGGTGGCACCCAATCCCACGGCCATGAACTGGATTTTGAAGCTGCCGATACTGAAAAATAATTCTCTGAAACCTTTACTGATGCTGACCAACTCCTTGCTGAAAACGCAGACAAGTCAGGCTAGACTGCGAATGATGGAATATCGGGACAAAGTCAGCGCCACGATGATTTATGATTATTTGCCGATTAATGACTCTTTTCGGAAAGTAGATGATAATACGGTGCTGGGAATTATGGATTTTAAAAACTCTACCCAGCCTTTCTTTTTTGTTCTCAAGCGATGTCAAAAACATTTTAATTCTTGAGGTTGGATTTGAAATTGTTCGCGCTCGTCCAGTTGCCAAGCTTGTAAATCGATCGCTCGCCCTGAAACTACGGAGACAATTAAATAAGTATATCCTGACCAGGCTAATTGGCGATCAATTTCCGAGGGAATGGCGGTATGATCGGGATGAGAATGATAGATACCAATAATTTCTAGCTGGTTTTCCCGCGCCGATTTTTGAGCTTGTAAAAGCACTTCTGGGGCAATACTAAAGCGGTTTTTTCTATTGCCTGACCAGTTATTTTCTGTTGCCTGTATGCTGATAACTTCGGCTGCTGTCTCGGTAATTTTTCCTAGGAGTAACCCACAACATTCTTCGGGATAGGTGGATTCTGCGTGGGTGAAAATAGACTGGTAAATTTGGTCTGTAATCAGGATCATAGGGTGGAGTAAGCGGGTCTCAAATGCTATGGACAACAGGGTAAACGCATTTTTTGCTTCTAGCTGGCTATTTTGTCACCCGCCAACTGAGTTTAAGATTAACCCAAAAGTTCCAAACCGTGACGATGGCAATCGCAATAAAGTTAGCTAGATAGCGATTGATTCCTAAACCATTAAAGAGAAGGTTGAGCAGCAGTACGTTTAAAATTAAACCGGCTAAACAGATCAAATTGAACTTGAAAAATCTTTTCCAGCGTTTATTCCAACCCCGTTGACGAGCGGATAAATCGCCAAAAGTCCAGCGATCATTCCAGATAAAATTATTAATAATTGCTAATTCGGCGGCGATGATTTTACTGCGGGTTAATCCCCAACCCAAAGCGGCGGGATCACTGAGAAGATAGAGAAAGGCCATATCGACAAAAACCCCGGTTAATCCCACTAAACCGAAGCGAATAAATCTATCTAAAGGTAGATTGACAATTACATCTAAAAACCTTAATGGCTTTTGAGAGCGCAAACGCAGCAGATGGAAGATATATTCTAGCCATTGTTTCCAAGTTACCTTACTTTCCCCCTCTAGCCGCTCTTGGAAGACATAACCCACTTCTCCGATGGTTTCGATGCGGCCTTTGCCGATGACTTCTAGTAAAATCTTGTAACCGGTGGGATTGAGAATTGGACCAGCGATCGCTTGACGGCGGACCATAAAGTAACCGCTCATCGGATCGGAGACGCGACCGACCACCTCTGGCAGTAGAATTAAACCAAGAATTTGAGCGCCGCGGGAGAGAAATCTTCGCAGCAGACTCCACTCGCTCACTCCTCCCCCTTCGACGTGACGACTAGCAAGAGCTAAATCGGCTCCTTTTTCGATAGTTTCGAGGAGATTGTAGAGAATTTCGGGGGGATGTTGCAAATCTCCATCGATTACTGCTAGTATCTCACCCCTTGACCCTTGCCAACCCCGCACCACTGCGGACGCTAATCCCTTTTCTCCCTGACGACGCATCACCCGCAGTTGCGGGTAATCCAGGGTTAATTTGCTGGCTAATTCCCAAGTGCGATCGGGACTGTCATCATCGACGATAATTAGTTCATACTGATCGGGAATTTTTTGATCGAGTAATTGACTGAGATTCTCGACTAGGGGAATAACGTTATCTCGCTCGTTATAAGTGGGAATAACTAGAGATAATTTGAGTAATTGCGGTGAATCTCTGAGAATATAACTATTATTGCTAATAATTCCTTCAATTTGCTCTAAAAAAGGGATTTGCAAAGAGCCGACGGGGGTGGTTAAAAAGGGATAGGGTGGAGAGTTGGTCACTCGCTTACACTCACAGACTAAAACAGGTTTAGAGACGCACAATTTACCGGCAAAGTTGTTGAAACCAGAATTTTGAGCTAACTACTGGCGATGCGGAATCCTAATACACTATAGCGATTATCGGGGCTAAATTGGCCTCGACTAGCGGAGCGACATTCCCTCAATTCTGTCCCCCAACCACCTCCACGCAGGACGCGATAACGATTGCCGGTGCTATTAGGATCGGCCGGCCATACTTGGTCATCGCTGGGAGCATTTTTATAGTTGCGATGCCAAGGATCGGCACACCATTCGTATAAACCGCCGTGTAAATCGTATAATCCGAAGGCATTTGGGGGAAAACTGCCTACAGGGGTGGTTTTAGCTCGAAATTCGCTCTCTCTTTCCACTGCGTAGGGAAATTTAATGCCATAGTAGTTAGCGAATTCACTGGTAAGGGTGGCACCAAAGTAGAAGGGTGTGGTAGTGCCGGCACGACAAGCATATTCCCATTGTGCCTCGCTTGGGAGCCGATAGTTTCTGCCGGTGGCCCTGGCAAGTCGATCGCAAAACTCGATCGCATCATACCAAGAGATGCTATCGACGGGTAAGTTATCCCCTTGGAAGTGGGAGGGATTGGGGTTTAAATCGCGGTTAATTTTGGGCAGATTAGCGACAATTTGCCATTGTTTTTGGGTTATCGGGTATTTACTCAGGTAGAAACTGTTCACCTTGACTAAGCGCTGGGGTTTATCACTACCGGTAAAGTCTCCTTTTTCTCCGTCTGGTGTCCCCATGATAAAAGTGCCAGCAGGGATAGCAATCATCTCTAATCCCGCAAGGGTTTCGCTGTAGTATTCGGCACTGCGGGAATTGCGCTCGATCACGAAACCGCTAGGATCGAGAGTAACGGTTTCAAAGGAAAAGCTTTGTCGGGGGGGAAAAGAGGAATTTTGGGGGGGGTGCGGGGGGATGATTGCTGTAGCGGTGGAGGGGGAAACAATATTTTTTCTATTTAGAATCGCTGCCAGTCCGACTCCTGCACCGATCAGACTGATCCACTGGCCAAATTTACGTCTGTTTACTTTAATCATCCCGATTTTTCTGTCATTATCACCCCATCCATTATACCATTAAATTCTGACTATTATTTGGTCACTGTCACTTGTCCTTAATAATCGATGCCCAGCTTTTTGACTGTCCATAAACATTGGTTGATTGGAGCAATTATCACCTTTTTAGGTGCTTTTTTGCGAATCTATAATTATGATTCTTTGCCTCCAGATAATTGGACTTCTGATGAATATGCTTTTGCTTGGAGTGGCATGAGTTTATTACAAACAGGTATCCCCACCAGTTGGTCATGGTTGAGTCCCACGGATAATTTTCCTACGGTAGTTTGGGAAGCGAAAAATCTCCGTTATCGTTTGGTTACTCCCTGGTTTGATCATCCTCCTTTATTTGGTTTATTGGTGGGTTTATTTGCTCTTTTAGGAGGGGCAAAAACTTTTTTTGATTGCAGTTTAACTATTATTAGAGTCCCTTCTTTACTCTTAGGTATTGCTTCGATAGTTTTGGTCTATTTACTCGCTCTCAAGTTAAGTAATTTATCGATCGCTATAATCGCTAGTTTAATTTATGCCACCAATCCCAATACAGTTTTCCTCTCTCGGTTAGCTATTAGTGAAAATTTAATGATTGTTTTGTGCTTATTGGTCGTCTTACTGTATTGGCAATACTATCAAACTCATCGGAAAAAATATCTCTACATCGCCGCTTGTTTAGCTGGTTTAGCCTGTTTAGTCAAGGTAACAGCTATTTATTTAGTAGTATTATTAATTGTTCTCTTGATTTACGAAAAGAAAGGACGAGAAGCCATTTATGTGACTGGGATTGGTGCTTTCTTTTTCTCTCTCTATTTTCTCTACGGTGCTATCTATGATTACGATTTTTTTCGTAAGATATTTCAAGAACAATCCCTGCGCTTTGAGGACTTTAATTTTGTCAAATATCTAACCACTCCCACGGTATTTTTCGAGGATGGTTGGTTAATTTTTAGCTGGTTAACCCTCTTACCCTTTCTCAGAAAGAATCCCGCTAGTCCCCAAGTTAGATTACTCGCTTTACCAGTAATCCTCTACACCTTAATTTTAGTTGCCACGGGAGCGCAAAGTCACTTTTTTACTTGGTATATGATTCCTTTTTATCCGTTTATGTTTATTATTCTAGGCATCTTTCTCGATGATTTTCGCCAAGAAACGGACGGATTAACTGCCTCAATTATTTTTATCTTTCTGGGAGTTTGGTCGATTCATCTCAATTTGACAGCATGGATTTTAGCTTCTCCCTACGGTCGCTATTATTTTATGATCGGTACGGCAGCAATTCTGGGAGTATTCTATCTCAAGGATATCTTTGGTCTCTTTAAAAAATTCTGGATTGATCGCTTTACTTTCCTCTTATTCTTGGCCCTGCTGGCAGCTAATATCAATGTGGTATTAACCTATAAGTTTTCCGGTTAAAACTTGCTGAGAAGGAACCCCGAAAAGGGATAAATTGGCCTGGGAATCGAGAGTAAACTTAACCCAGATCGCTGACTCAGGAATAACTTATTCTTGGCCAGTTCCGGCCAATGTTAAATTTATTAATAGACTCTTTAACTTATTGTCCCCTAACCTTTGCCACTGAATTGATAAATGTCGATCGATTTTCGCAATCTTAATACACTTTGGGGTTCTATTTTAGTCGAAACATTGGCCCGTTTGGGATTGAAGATAGGGGTGGTTTCTCCCGGATCGCGATCAACTCCTTTAACGGTAGCCTTGGCAAGACATCCCCAGATTGAAGCTATTCCCATCCTAGACGAGCGCTCGGCCGCCTTTTTTGCCCTAGGATTAGCCAAACAATTATATCAACCGGTGGTTTTAGTCTGCACTTCTGGGACCGCCACGGCTAATTTTTATCCCGCAGTCATTGAAGCAAAAGAAAGTCATGTCCCCTTATTAATTCTAACCGCCGATCGCCCCCCAGAATTGCGTCATGCTCACGCCGGTCAGACTATCGATCAAGTCAAACTCTACGGCAATTATCCCAACTGGCAAGCGGAAATTAGCTGTCCTAGTGCCAATATCGAGCGTTTACGCTATCTCCGTCAAACTATCATCCACGCGTGGTGGCGCTGTCTCGATCCTGTCCCCGGAGTGGTGCATCTGAACTTACCATTTCGGGATCCCCTCGCACCAACTCCCGATCTAGAAATTAACAATTTAGAAGCTAATTTTGACGAAGAAGCTTTTTTTAGCAATATATCTCGGCAAAATATCGCCATTAACCACTCAATTCTCGAAATTCCTTCTTTATCCTCCAAAGGAATTATCATCGCGGGATTAGCTTCCCCGCAAAACCCCGAAAGTTACTGTCAGGCGATCGCTAATTTGGCTCGATCACAACAATATCCCGTCTTAGCGGAAGCTTTATCTCCTCTGCGAAACTATGCAGGGTTAAATCCCCATCTCATTACTACCTATGATTTATTATTGCGGAATCCTGCCATTAAAACCCAATTAACCCCCGATGTTGTCCTGCAAATTGGCGAATTACCTACCAGCAAAGAATTACGGATCTGGTTAGAAGAAATCGACTGTCCGCGCTGGATTATCGATCCCCATCCCGATAATTACGATCCTCTACAGGGAAAAACCGGACATCTCAGGGGAAATATCGAGCAATTAGGGGATTTATTCCCAGATAAAGTCGATAATAACCGAGAATATCGGCAATTATGGCAAAAATTCGACCAGCAAGCCAGATTTAAAATCGATCGCCTTTTGGCAGCAGAGACTAAACTGATTGAAGGGAAAATCCCCTGGCTGCTCTCCCAATACCTCCCCCCCCGCACCCCGATCTTTATCTCTAATAGTATGCCTGTTCGCTATGCCGAATTTTTTAACCCGCCTAGCGATCGCCAAATTCGTCCCTATTTTAATCGCGGGGCCAATGGCATCGACGGCAACCTCTCCACTGCTATAGGAATAGCTTATAAAAATGTCCCTAGTCTGCTATTAACGGGAGATTTAGCCCTATTACACGACACAAATGGTTTTTTAATCAAAAAATATTTTGTTGGCTCCTTGACCATAATTTTAATCAATAACAAGGGGGGAGGCATTTTCCAGATGTTGCCGATCGCCAAATTTGACCCTCCCTTTGAAGAATTTTTTGCCACTCCCCAAAATATCGACTTTTGCCAACTCTGTCGCACCTACGGTATCGATTACCATTTAATCAGCGATTGGACTGATTTTGAGCAAAAAATCGCAGTTTTGCCGGAATCAGGGATAAGATTACTAGAAATATCCTGCGATCGAGCTTTTAATACTCAATGGTTCCTCAGTAATTATAGTTAATTGCCTTTTTCGAGAAAGTGAATACAATAGTTGGAAAGAGTTAAAAGAGTCCGATGAATCGACAAAGACGGCAAAAATCAAGACAATTTTCTCTCCCTAGATATTCTATCTTTCCCCTGGAACAATGGCGATGGGGAGTGACTTCTTTGGTGATTAGCTTGGTCTTGTCCCTAATGATTTTAAAACTGAATACCTCTAGTCTCTCCACTGCCACCATAAATATTTTTAATCCCTCCACTGTGGGGGAGAATTTAGCCGGTAAGAGTCTAGATGAGTTAGAAAAGCAGAAAATCGCCGAATTTTTGCAAATTGCCCCGCCAGAAACCGAATTAACCCTCGATCGCACTCCCTTGTTTATTCTCCACGATACAGCTTGGAGTATGACTGCGGGTAACATCGAAGAACAGAAAAAATATGCTCGCGGTCCGATGAAATTGGGTCCGAATGTTTACATCCCCCGCAAACCGAGTTCTAGGGATAGAGACATTTTAGACTCGATCGCCCGGCCTTTTTTTGAACGTCACCGTCCCACGGCCACTTTTTATGAACAAGCGGCCGAAATGCTGCCCGCAGACACCAGGGATCAATTAGTGCGTCAACTGTGGCAACTTACCCCAGAAACTATCCGCGTCAAGGGTTTTGCACTTGCTTTAGAGGGTGTTCCTTTGAGTACGCGATCGGCCCCTGAGTTAGAAAAAAGGGCGAGAATTTGGTTAAATACGCCTTCAGAAGCCGTTTTTAAGCGTTTAGTCAAACAATATCCCGTAAATTACTTTGATGGGGCAAAAAGCACCGCATTATGGGCAACAGAAGCGATTTGTCAGCAGCTGTCCCACCCTAATTGCGATCGCTTGCGACCGGTTTTTGCCGAAAGAAATCGTCGGGTTATCTCCAGCGTTAACATTGAACTGGTACAAGCGCCGGGATCCCACTGTTTGACCAAAGGACGCTTGCAACCCCTCCCCGGTTACAGCGATTTTCAATACCAACAAACGGCGAAATATTATCTCCTAGCAGCCTTACAAACGGGACAATTACCGCAAATTGTCAGCCATTTTGCCGTGGATAGTTTTCTGATTAATCAAGGAAAATATCCCCATTGTGACCCCCGGGGTTTTGATCTACAACGTCTCTACAATCTCATCAGTCAAGCTTTGGGTTATGACCCCGGCACTGTTTATGGTATCGTTCCCCGTTACGGCACAAATATTATAGCTGGTGATAATATTTGGTGGCATAATCAAGTTTTTGACGCGGCCAATTTATCCACAACTTTAAATTAGACCTGATCATTTAGAAATGTCCACTTCTCCCAAAGCTTCTAGATAGGTAATCGCCGCTTCTAAAGGAGAATCGTAGCTATATGAAAACTCCTCAAACCAGCGTCCTTCATCCGATTTGGCATCTAATTTATCTAACCATTGCTTCGCCTTTCTAGTTAAAGCTTGTCGCTTGCGCTGCTGTTTTAATGCCGCTGCTTTTTCTTTTTCCGCTGCCTCCTGTTGTTGCCTTTCTTGGTTTTCTAAGGCTAAAGCTTTTAAAAGCGCATCGGTAGCAGAATCGCTGGCATAATTAACCTTAAATTCGTCTGGGTAACGATCTTTTTCTTGGTGAGAAGAAGGGGACGGCATCGGTTTTTCCTGATCCCGTTTCTGGTATTCTGCCTTCATTTGTGCCAGTAAATCTTCTATTTCTCCCATAATGGTCAAGTTAGAAAGTAAAAAGTTAAAAAGCGGGTTTACTTATTTTTCCAAACGCACTAGATACCATTGTAAATAACCCTCCTCACTCAGGTCCAACTCGCAGTAATTATCGCGCAGATAGAGAGCTTTTTCCTCAAAACTAGAGAATTTCGCCAATTGTCGGGGACAAATCTCCGGTTTTGCGGTGATTAAATCTTTTAACTTATCCCGCAACTGGTCGGGAGTCTGGAATTGTTCGGGTTGATCGGCCTCGAGGACAAGAAAATAGTCCCCTTGATACATAATAGAATCGGGCATCGCTGTTTGATAGTCTCAGTAGGAAAATTTTTTGGCTATCTTTATCACTTTATCGCCTCAACGCTCGATCAACACCACCACTATGACAGACCATCTCACCAATCCCTTTCTCAGTCTCCCTTACGAAAGCGCCATGCAGGACTTGGGGGACCAATACTACGATCAAGTTGCGGCCGCGGATTTTCCCAGTCATATCCTTCGTTTTCGCAATGATGCTTTATTACCTTTGGTGGGAATTCAGCCACAATTAACCTTAGATGAGCATTTTATCGAGGCTTTTGGTAAATTTCAATCCCTGACCCCCTTTTTGGCCCTGCGTTACCACGGTTATCAATTTGGCGAGTATAATCCTTTTTTGGGAGATGGTCGCGGTTTTCTCTACGGTCAAGTTAGGGGTATTGATGGCAAATTATACGATTTTGGTACGAAAGGATCGGGACGGACCCCCTATTCCCGTCATGCCGACGGTAGGTTAACTCTCAAGGGTGGAGTCAGAGAAGTCTTAGCTGGGGAAGCTTTACGCAGTTTAGGGGTGAATACCTCTCGCTGTTTGAGTTTGGTGGAAACGGGGGAAGCTCTCTGGCGCGGCGATGAACCTTCCCCGACGCGATCTTCGGTGATGATTCGAGTTAGTAATTCTCATATTCGTTTCGGGACTTTTGAGCGTTTATTTCATATTAAACGTAGTGATTTAATTAAAAGACTCCTCGATCATGTGATTATTTATTATTATCCTGAAATCGATCCCCAAGATAGCGATCGCTATTTAAAATTTTACGCCGCTTTGATTGAAAGAACCGCTAAATTAGCAGCCCAATGGATGGCTGCAGGTTTTTGTCATGGGGTTCTCAATACCGATAATATGTCAATTACTGGGGAAAGTTTCGATTATGGTCCCTACGCTTTTATTCCTTCCTATAACCCCCAATTTACGGCGGCCTATTTCGACTACGGTGGCCGTTATAGTTATGGCAATCAGCCTTTTATCTGTCGCTTAAATCTAGAGTTACTGCAATCTCCCCTGGCCATGGTTGTCTCCTTGTTAGAGTTAGATATGGCTTTGGCTAACTATGACCAGCATTACAATTTTTATTATCAAAAAATGATGCTCAAAAAGTTAGGTTTTGAGGATATTTTTACTCCAGAATCTGCTTTACTGGTCAGCAAAACTGTGGAAGTTCTCCAAGAAACCAGCCTCGGTTATCATGACTTTTTCTATCAATTAAGTGAACAATTTAATTACGGTTGGCCAGAAAATAGTTCTCTAATTCTTGAAAATATGGATTTACCAAAAGCTGATTGGCAACGTTGGCGAGAATTATATAGTTTGGTCTTAAATCAATTACCCTCAGATTCTTTGGCTCAAATCGGCGATACCTTAACGCATTATAATCCTAAAACTGCTTTACTTAGACCGCTAATCGAATCGGTCTGGGAAGCCATTACCTATAAAGATGATTGGCAACCTTTCCAAGAATTAGTGATAAAATTACAAAATAAACAGTAATTAAGTAATAAGTAGTGGTGCAAAGTTAATTTCTTGGTTAGAATAGGCAAGAGGTAGTTAAATATGTGTAATTAATTATCTCTAGCTACTTATTTAGGTCATTTCCTGAAATGCGTTGGACAAAAATTGACCAGACTTGGCGATCAATGTTTTCTCTCCAACCATTGAGAGTTGTCAAAATAATAGTAAAATTTTGTGACAAAGTGCAGTCATATCTAAGAATCTTTGCTAAAATTCTGGAAGGATTCTGTGATCAGTATCCTTAAAGGAGATTGTTTGCAGTACCCTAGTAGATATCCGAACAAACGGTTAAGGGTTTTAATCATCAAGGTCGGGGATTATGAAAATCTATCAAATTTTATTCCAATCCCGACTTCTAATTCTTCCAGTTTGGTAATAAGTTGAAACTAGCTCAATATAATCTTTAAAATCATCATTTTCAACCACAATACGATTCACTGATTGCCAGTCAATTTCTGCCCTAGATTTTGCTGGTAAAAATATCTCACTTTCAGAAGGGTTTTCCGTATCTAGAATAATGACTCCAATTCCATGAAGTGCAGACAACATACGCAGTTCTTGTTCAATGTTATCAGTTATAGAAGTTGTGACCAAATATCCTTCATTAGCCCAACTAGAATTACTAACTGCTTGAAAAAAGCTACTTCTAATATTAGAGCTATTCAGTTCCTTTTTAACCTCAAAAGACCAGAGCCTGACTCTTCTTCCTTCTCCTTCTTGAACGCAAGTTCTGACCAACTCATGCCATTCCTTATCAATTGCCTGCATTGCCACAATATCAGGATGTAACCATTGATTTCCTCCTGCTCCCCGTTGATTCTTAGAGCGTTTCTCATCAATTCTTTGACAATAAAGCTTGTATTCTATTTTGAGAAAATCAATTAAAAATGGATAAAGTTCTAGTTCTGATAAAACTTTTGTGGACGGAACAGATTGCACAAAAATTTCTTCTTCTAACTCACTATCTTCGTTGTTATTTTGAGAGACAGTAAAGTAGGAATAATCTTGATCAATCAATTTTTCAGGATCATACCAGTAAATTCTTGGACGAGGTTTATCCTGCCAGCAAATATGGGGATCTTTCTTGATAATACTATCCTTATTTGAGCCAATTTCAGCGACAACCTGAGAAATAAAAGCCCTATCGCTGGGAAATCTTTCATTATTTCGCTTTTCCTTATAGTCTTCGGGATACTTTGCAACAATCGCTTCTGCAATTTGTCTTGCATTAAATTTTTCTCCTGGATGCTGCTTTAAAAATTCAGCTATCTTTTGAACTTGAGATAAGTTAGACATTAATCGAGATCATTAATAATATAATGACTAAGTAACACTACTCTCTCTATGCTACTCTATCAGATGATCGCTTTTTCTGTAGCCGTAGGGTGCGTTCCCTAATGCAAGTCATACTGCTCCACCGATCGATTTTTGGGGAACGCACCATGCCCATAGATTAAAGCAAGGTTTGAGGGCCAACTAACAAAGATATGCCCAGAGTTGGGTTAGTCATCTATAGGATTAAAATGTAAAGAGAATAATCACCCATACTTCAATCTAATATCCATCCTATGCAAATTACCCTCAACCTTGATGAATCGCTTCTCAAGGAAGCCTTTCAACTGACTAACCTCACCACCCAAGAGGAACTAATGAATCTTGCTCTACAAGAATTCGTGAGATCGCGCCGTAAGAAAAACCTTCTCGACCTTGCCGGACAAATTCAATTTGCTCCAGATTTTGATTATAAAGCCCTACGGGAAACCGGTCATGTTGCTGATTGACACATCTGTGTGGATCAGCGTCTTCCGCAGTCGTGGTGATCAAGTTCGCCAGCAACTGGAAACGTTAATTGCAAATCGTGAGATTTTACTCACCCGCTTTACTCAGCTGGAACTGCTTCAAGGGAGCTTAAACGAGCAAGAGTGGACAATCCTCTCTACTTATCTCGAAGTGCAGGATTATGTTGAACTCAGGCCTTCTTCCTGGCAAGCAGCTGCACGTATTTACTATGATCTGCGTCGTCAAGGATTGACTGTTCGCAGCCCAATTGATTGCTGTATTGCTCAAGCGGCACTAGAAAATGATCTGCTTCTGATTCACAACGACCGTGATTTTGAAACCATTGCTCAAGTGCGATCTCTTCAAAATCTCCGTTTTCAGCCGTAGGGTGCGTTCCCTAATCTGACTCCTACTGCTCCACTGATCGATTTTTGGGAACGCACCATGCCCATGTATTGAAGCTGTGAGTTTAAGTGCGATGCTGAAGGCACTGGGTAGCAGTACGCCATCGCTGTAGCAACGTGGAGGCTAGAATATATTAAGCCCTATACGTTAGATGTTGTCTATGACTGAACGACTTGAGCAGGCGATCGCCCAATTACAAACCTTGTCAACCGATCAACAGGACGCGATCGCAACCCTAATTTTGGCAGAACTCGAAGAAGAAAAGCGATGGAATGACTCCTTTACCCGCTCACCAAACTTGCTGGCTAAACTAGCAGCCGAAGCAATGGCAGAACATCGATTGGGCAAGACTCAAGAATTAGACCCAGAAACGTTGTGAAGTCTTGTACCACTGCTCGTTTTCGGGAGATGTTTGCAGATCTTCCAAAACCGATTCAAGAGCAGACCCGTAAAGCGTATCGGCAATTCAAAGAAGACCCAAGCTATCCCAGCTTGCGATTCAAGAAAGTCCATCCACAGCTGCCCATCTATTCTGCACGCATCAATAGGGATTATCGTGCTGTCGGTCAATTAGAGGATGATACGGTGATTTGGTTCTGGGTTGGTTCCCATGCAGAGTACGATATGCTGCTGGATCAATTGTAGTGCGGTGCCGCTCTGGTAGGCCCAGTTGGGGAATGTTAGGGAAGATTCCCATTGTCGTCAGAAGCGGGTAACGCGACTCGAACGCGCGACATTCACCTTGGGAAGGTGACGTTCTACCACTGAACTATACCCGCAAAACCATCCCTAATCATAGCATTGACCCCCCGACAAGAGCAACTGCTCTAGGCTGTTTTTCATCATCGCGCCGGTTTGTCCAGAAACGCTAAATAGACTCGCCAGCGGATGATCAAAAATATTCACCGTTCAACTTCTTCATCCTCAAAGAGTCAAGGAGCTAGAGATTGTTTTAAATGCCATTTGTCGATAATATCACCGGGTAATTTTGAGAAGTTGGCAAGGTTTCTTTGAAAATGCCTCTGAGCTTGGACAGGAATTTAGGGGGTATTTTCTGGAAAAGAATCACTATAATTAAATAAAAATGGTACGCTATTTTTTCCCGATCCATCCATGACTAAAACCCGGGGCATTTGCGCCCCACCTTCGCGCCAAGCTTCGATCGCTTCTTTCTGTAAAACTAATCCGCCTCCCTGTTCTTTTAAAGTTTCTGCTAATAGTCTTTGTGCCTCAGCTTTCCCTTTAGCGCGATTAACTTCTGCTTGGGCCTGTTGTTCCGCTTCTTGGGTGATATAAACGGCTCTTTGGGCGCGTTGTTCTGCGATTTGTTTATCTTCGACAGCCCGAGCAAATTCTGGAGAAAAATTCAAATCTACCACACTGGTATCTAAGACTAGAATACCATACTTTTCTAACCGAGTCGATAGGGCATTATCAAAGTCTTCTTTTAACTCACTGCGTCGAGTAATTGCCTCCTCTACGGTTCTTTTAGCGGCGGCAATTTTAAAGGATTCTTGGGTTTGAGGGGCGATAATTTTAGCGACAATATTTTGGAGGGTGCCTTGGGTTCTTCTAATGGTCACTACTTGCGTCGGATCGAGACGAAAATTAATCGCAAAACTAGCGGATAAATCCTGTAAATCTTTAGTGGAACTTTGGGCGGGAACTTCAAATTTTTGCACCGTAACATCGTAGATATCGACACTAGAAACAAAGGGAGGTTTAAAGTGCAATCCCTCCAATAAAACCCCGTCCTTAGCCTTTCCTAACACACTTAAAACCCCTGCTTGTCCGGGGGTGATAATCACATAGGCATTAAAGGCCGCTAAAATGACAATAGTGACCAATAATCCCCCGATCAGGGAAAGTAAATTAATAGCATCTTTCTGGTTCACAGTTTATACTCCTTGATGAGCGACTAAAGCGAGAATTTTTACTGCAATTGCTTGATTGACAGGCATCACTGACAGACGATTTCCTGTCCTTACTAATAATAATTCATCGGCGGTAAAATTTTGTTTTAAAATTCCCAGGGGCAGCAGTTGGGGAAAAAGGCGCTCGAACTCAACTTTAACCGTCCACCAGCGCGGTGAATCTGGGGAGGATTTAGAGTCATAGTAGGGACTATCGGTATCGAATTGTGTGGGATCGATCATATCAGTTTGCACTACTCGCATCAAGCCGACAATCCCCGGCGGGGTGGTATTAGAATGATAAAAAAAGGCCAAATCTCCCCGTTTCATCTGACGGAGAAAATTGCGGGCCTGATAATTTCGCACCCCTTCCCAAATAGTTTGACCATCTTTTTTTAAATCCTCGATACTATAGACATCGGGTTCCGATTTCATTAACCAGTAATTTAAATTCATCATTTATAGTTGTGATTAATTCAAATAAGCTCAAAAATATTTTTAGCCGTTCCTGTCAGCCCTGTCACCATAGGGTTAAATATAATTCACTTTGACTGCTTTTGTAGTTCTACTCAAACAATTATTGAGAAGAATGTATCTAAAAATACCTTTGTTAGCGGCAATTTTTAAGGACTATGAGCGTTCAAGTCTAGCTATTCTTGGCAACCGTCAGTTTTTCCCTATAGCTAAAAATAATTTATTCTCGATTATTAAATCGATCAAATAAGCTGTAAAATAGGATACATTGCTCTAAAAATCTCTAGCCAATCCATAGATTATCGGTGTTCCAAGCCACTCGCCGCCGTTTAGCCTTATGGTACACTGCCGTCACTGCCATACTACTGCTTTTTCTCGCTACGGGAATGTATTTTTATGTGCGCCATACCCTAGTAGATCGCATTGATGATACCCTCAAACACATCATTGAGGTGGTAAATCGTTCCCTCGTGATCGAATCGATTCCCCCGGATCAAGGACGTTATCGCGTCGATCCCCTCGCAAGTTTTCCCAGTCAGGGTAAATCCGTCGAGGACGATCATATAGATTTGGAATGGTTTGATCCCCAAGGTAATCTAGTTTGGTCAACTTTGGCTGAATCCTTAGATATTCCCCTCCATCCCCACCGTCAAGGGGAAACTATTCGCTTATCCGATAATCGTCTGCTGCGACAAGTAACCGAAAGGGTGGAAATCGGTCATTATGTTTTGGGATATCTGCGGGTAAGTCATCCTTGGTTTGAGGTGACAAAACCGATTAGACAGCTATTATGGGATTTAATCGTCGGAATTTGCCTGATGATTGCCAGTGTCGCTGGGATTGGTTGGTTTTTGTCCGGTTTAGCCATTCAACCAGTAAAAGAGTCCTATCAGAGTTTAAAACAATTTACCGCCGATGCTTCCCATGAATTACGCAATCCGATCGCCACTATCCAAACTAACGTGCAAATGGCGATCGCTTATCCCCAAACTGGCGATCAACGCTTGCGGGTGATCGATCGTTTAACGGAAAGATTGGGCAATTTAGTCAATGATCTGCTCTTTTTAGCCCGTTCCGATAGTGGCATCGTCCAACCGATCGAGCAAGCTGTACCTTTGGATGCTTTATTGATGGAAGTGGTGGAAGAACAGCGTTTAATCGCCGATAAGCAGGGAATTTCCCTCTCTTTGTCGATTGTGGAACCGGATCAAGAGGATTTTTCCTACAGCGATGAAATGTTTACTATGGAGGGAGATTGGGATCAATTAGCTCGTTTATTCACAAATTTAATTTCTAATGCCCTAAAACACGCTTTTTTGCCCGAATCTGAGCCTAAAAATGTGGCAGTGGAATTGGAAAAAAGTAAACGCGATCGACAATCGGTGTTACTGGTACGCGTCAAAGATAACGGAATCGGTATTCCCGAGGCTGCTTTGTCTCATATTTTTGATCGCTTTTATCGTCTCGATCCCGCACGGCAAAATTCCGCCACTTCCGGGGGAACAGGATTAGGATTAGCGATCGCTTTAGCGATTACCCTCAGTCATCATGGACAAATTAGCGTCGAAAGTCAGATCGATCGAGGAACAATCTTCACCGTCACCCTACCGAAAAGCCATCAACGGGAGAAAAAAACCGAAAAGTCAGAAGCTTAACACCTCTGACTTTTTTTATACCCCCAAGGGAATTCGAATCCCTGTCGCCTCCGTGAAAGGGAGGTGTCCTAGGCCACTAGACGATGGGGGCGTGGATTTCAGACCTTTTTAAATATAACAATAATCTTTCTGGGAGTCAAGGGTTTTGGCAAAAAATTTTTTTATCCCGCCCTTGCACAATAGGATAGTCTAAATGAAGATGTTATCGCCGAAAATCCATGGCTGCCGATCCCTATAAAAGCCGACTGTTCAACCTGATCAACCGTCGTTTGATCCGTCTGAAAGATAACCTCGGCCGCGTCTCCCGTCGCGGTCAAAATGCGATCGCTCTTGCCCTGCAAATAGCCCTCTATCCCGTCTATTTGCTGGTACAATCCCTGCGGATGACGGCTAATCAATTGGGGAACAGCCTCCAGAAACAATTATCACCCCCCGGCAAGGATGGAACCGATGCGATCGAAGAATTTCTACAGAGCTTATCCGACCGAGAAACGCCATTTATTGGCATAGCAGCCGATCTAGAGGATCAAGCTTTAGTTTTCGTCACTAACGATCACCAGACTGTTAAAATCACCGATAATCAAACCCAAAGACAAATAGAAAAACAAATTAGGACGGCACTGGCTAACTACGCTCTCGAAAAACGGAGAATTAGGCGATTAAATCCTCAATATCCGCCTTTATTACCGAATTTTACCGACAAAAATCCTGTCTTGCCTCCGATCCGTTGGTTTTGGAACCTACTACGCTGGGAACAACAGGGCCAAATAGCGATCGCCATAAATCTCTTCCAGGAATCCCATCTCGTCAAAACCCCGACACCACCCTCTTTACCACTGCCTAATTTAAATTCTCAAGCGATTTTACAAGTTATTGACGAAAAATTAGCAATTTTCGAGGCTAAATTTCTCGCTATCTCCCCCGCAATCCCCAGCAGTGTTAGCCACACCTCTAACCTACCTTCCGATCTCATTAACCAGTCCCCGACTCTCGAGAAAAATTCCTCCTATCTCTGGCGACTTTATTGGTTAATTTATGCGGCGATCGAGCATTTCTGGGCAAAAGAGAAGAATAATTTAGAATATAGTGCTGATTCACCCGCTTTATCGGCAAAATATCCCCTAAGTCTTCCTAATTCTCTGCTGATCACCTTCAAGCAACGTCTCCAGGATTGGCTAGAAAAACAAACCCAAGCGGATCCCTTCACGATCGGCAAACTCATCCAAGCGGCGATCGATCACTTCTTTGCCTCTGGCCAATCCCTGACATTTTCCGCCGTCAGCGAGCAACCATGGCTAGAATCCGCCGATATCTTGGCTATTTCTCCCCAAGACTCCGAAAAATCGCGCCTTAACCCCGCTTATCCCCTTCCCCAGTCCCCAGGCACACCAGCCGAGCCTTTCATCACAAAAAAAGCTTTTAGTCAAGAAAAACAAAATAAATCTTTACAAAAAATCCCCCCGGCCGCCGCTGAAATTACTCCTGGAGAATCCCCCCCCGCAACCCAATTAGATCCCCGCTACGCTAGGGAGATAATTCAACCAATTAACGAAGAATGGTTAGAAACCGAATCAACCCCCGTCGGCTACGTTAAACACCCCTTAGAACGGATTTTAGAGGGATTAGATGCGATTATTTTATGGGTGGAGGAATTAGTTATTAAAATTTGGCGTTGGTTGCGGTACAATCGACGCATTCCTAAATTACTCAAACGCAAACGCTAAATCGATCGGTTTTGGGTATAGCCGATCGGGTAAGCTAAGACGTATTTAAACTGCTTATTCTTGGATTAGCCGAATCTCCTCCAATCCCTTTACTGTTGCCCCCTGCCTCCGTTAACGACAAAAATAAGTTAAACTAACGGCAAAGATAATAGGTTTTGATTTTTTTCCTTGGCATTACTTATGGACGGTATCTGTACCTTAGCCAATGATCGCGTTTACGATCAATTAGTCGCCCTACTCAACAGCATCGAGGTCAATGGAGGAAAAGATCTTCCTGTTTGTGTCTATCCCTACGATGACAACACCGAACGTATCAAGGCGGAAATTGCTCAACGTCCTAATGTAGAGTTATTTGATAATCAGGAAATTATCGAACGCTGGGAAAATTTCGCCAAGTCGATTTGGGATAGCCACCCGCAAGCCCGCGAACGTTGGTTGAAATCGGGTTGCACTGACCGATATTATCGTATGGGAATGCACCACCGTTTTATTGCTTTTGATAGTCCCTTCGAGCGTTTTATCTACATGGATGGGGACACCTTGCTACTCGATGCCGTTGATAAAATCTTCGCTATCCTAGATAGGCACGATTGTGTTGTTTATGACTTTCAGCATAAAGATCCCACTCATGTCTACGAAGTTTCTCAACCAAAATTATTCGAGGTTTTTTCCCGTGATCGTATCGAAAAGGAGATTTTTTGTGCGGGTTTCTATGCTTCTAAAATTGGTTTATTCGATGGAAATCAGCGAGATTGGCTAGTAGAACAATTGCGAGCAGGAGAAGCAGAAATCCTCTATCCGATGGCTCCCGATCAAACTATCGTCAATTATATGATGATGCGCTCAAATTTTTCTATATATAATCTAGCTCTTCAATTGCCTAAAGAAGAACGCACCGGCTGCTGTGTCACCTCTCCCCATTTTCAGGCTTTAGATAATATTCTTTACGATAAGGGCAAACGTTTGACATACCTTCACTACATTGGTTTATCTTCCTCTCTGTTCACTCGACTTTGTAGCGGTGAAAACCTCGATTTTCCCTATCGAGATATTTTCTTACACTATCGTTATCTCTACGAACCTAGTCAACGTCCTATATTTACCGATAGTCCCAAACCCTATCAACCACCGACCCCAACCTTTTGGCAAAAAGTAACCAGAAAACTGGGCCTGGAAAAATAATAATTAGGAGTTACTAAATCCGGTTATTAAAGACTGATTATTTATTGCCCCTATTGCCTATTGCCTATTGCCTGTCCTGATATGTAGCTTATACTCAATGGATTTAGTATCAGTTATCTTAAGGGTGAGTTAGGAAGTCTCTGGTTTTAGGGAAAAGGGAACGGGCAACAGGGAACATTAGCCAGTCATCCAGAGATGATAGCAAATTAGGTTACACTTCATCTGTAGAAGAAACGCTGTAATCTAATTGCGATGATGGCTGCACTTTCTGTCCTATTTTCGGTTCCGTCCCTGCCAACAATCTTTTAATATTACCCTGATGACGAACAATCACATAGATTCCCCCCATCAAACTAAATAAAATATAGGGGAGAGGTTGACCCAAAACAACCATTAAAATGTTCACCACCAGCGCCCCGATAATCGAACCTAAAGAAACAATCCGGAAAAGTGCCAGAATAACTAAAAAACTCGCCAAAGTTCCGCAAGCCACTAGGGGATTCATCACTAATAAAACCCCTAAACTGGTGGCGACCGATTTACCACCACTAAAATTCAAGAAAATCGATTTACTATGACCGATGATTGCCCCCAATGCTGCCCCGATAATTAACCAGTAATACCAACTTTCTGGGAGAGGATTGACATCCATAAAATATAGTCCTCGTACCAGGGCCACCGCCGCCATTCCTTTTAACATATCAATTAATAACACCGTCGCCCCAGCAGGTTTTCCCAGAGTTCTCAGCACATTGGTGGCCCCGGTGGAACCGGAACCATAGTCACGAATATCGATGCCTTTGCTGTATTTACCGATTAAATAACCCGTGGGAATCGAACCGAACAGATAGGATAAAAGCAAGATAATAAGACTGATAAGAATCGGAATAAGCATAAATTAACCCCAATTTTTAGCAAGAGCGAGCGCCGTTATCAGTGTATCAGCCTGAAGACAAAAAACCACTCACAGGGAACCATAGACGGGAATTGCCGCCCCGCGCAGGTCTTTCGCCCCTTCCCCCGCCAGAAAACAGATCACCTCGGCTAGAGATTGGGGACTTACCCAGTCCTTGGCATTTGCCTCCCCCATCGCTTCCCGGTTGCCCGGAGTATCGATAACACTTGGCAAAACCACGTTAGCAGTAATATTAGTCTGTTTGGTTTCTTCTGCGATCGCTTGAGTTAAAGCCACTACCGCCGCTTTCGAGGCACAATAGGCGGCCAAATTTGCCCCCGGTTGTACGGCGCCACGAGAACCGATAGTGACTATACGACCATAATTATGAAGTTTCATCGAGCGTAAACAGTGTTTACACAGTAAAAAAGTGCTATGGAGGTTTAAATCGAACATTTTTAGCCAATCTTCATAGCTAAACTCCTCCGTCGCCCCCATGGTAAAACCCCCGACTAGATGAATTAAAACATCGACACGACCGAGATCATCAATTAATCTAGCCACGGCAGTTTCTTGGGTCAAATCCACCCTGACAAAGCGAATACGCTCAAATTCCGCCGCACTCAGCCGAGATTTCAGACGACCTACCTCCCTTTCCTCCCGATAGGTCATGGTCAGATGACCGCCATGGTGTAAAACCGCCGGAGTGACTCCTAAACCCAGTCCTCCCGTACCGCCGGTCAGCAATACCCGTTTATCTTTCATATTGATTGATAGATAGTCGATCGCTCCAATTATAGACGATTTAACCGGGCAATTGGGCAATATTACAGCTTTTCTCGCCGGACTAGGATTCCTTCATCGCTTGTTTTTTCTCCGCCTTCAGGTCGCGACTGCTGGCGGCGGCAATTTCCGCATCCATCAGGGTGCGTCCGGTGGCCGCTAGATAGACATCATCGAGACTAGGACGGGATTGGGCCATGCTAAACACGGGTAATCCTGATTCGGCTAGGGTTTGTTCAATTTTGCTTAAAGGATTGCTATTGGCCGTGACGATGAGATTAAGGGAGTTACCCTGGGCGGTATTAACAATCACTTCCTCGACAAAAGGCAGACGAGATAATAACTCTTTCGCTTGGAAAGCTTCTTCCTCTGGGGAAAATTCCCGCACTTTTAAGGTAATGCGATCGCCGCCCAGTTGCTCCTTCAGTTGTGAGGGGGTACCGCGAGCGATGACGATACCATTGTCGATAATTGCCAAGTTATCGGCCAAAGCGTCGATTTCTTCGAGATAATGGCTGGTAATTAATACACTGGTTCCGGCCGCCCGCAATTGTCGCAGAAAATCCCAGACAATCAAACGACTTTCGATATCGAGGCCCACAGTCGGTTCATCTAGCACTAAAACTTCTGGCTGGTGCAGTAATCCCGCCGCTAAATCCAGCCGTTTTTTGATGCCGCCGGAATAGGTCCCCGTTTTTTTGTCGGCGTATTCCTCTAATCCTAAAAGATTTATTAATTCTTTGATGCGCTCTCTTGACTTTTGAGGGGGAATGTGATAGAGAGCCGCTTGTAGTTGCAACAGTTCCCGGCCGGTGAGCATTTTATCGAGGGCGACTTCTTGGGCAACGTAACCCAGGCGTTTACGGGCGGATTTGGGGTTATTCAGGGCATCGACACCCCCCACCTCGATTTTGCCGCCATCGGGTTTAGCAAGGGTACAAAGACAGCGGATCGTGGTGGTTTTCCCCGCACCATTGGGACCGAGTAAACCGAAGATTTCTGCCGCTGCCACGGTAAAGGAGATATCTTTAACCGCTGCTGTCTGACCGTAGGATTTTTTTAACTTTTCGATCGCCACCGCAAGGGTCATAAGCTGATTTTCGCCCACTTGAGCGAGACAATTTTTTTGTTAACTTTCTCGGTCTATTTTAACCCAGATTCCCCACTTGAAAATCTGGTATGGCATAGAACGAGTTAGTTAGGACAGATGCCTGAAGGCTTTACTCACAGCATCCACAAGGTTTTCACTATCATTGATAATCTGACTAACATAGTTTTTCAATCTAGCCCAGAACTTTTCAATTTTGTTGAGATCTGG
>NZ_JADBUP010000063.1:0-9585 GCF_020245605.1 Microcystis sp. M061S2
GGAACCATCTTGACCGGTGATGCCGGTAATGAGGGCGCGTTTAGCTTCAGTCATCAGTAATTTACCTAATCGGAAAGAATAAAGACGATGGCAGGGTCTGACTGCTTATAGCACACTTTAGCCCCTCAGGACAAGTTTGGCCATTAGTTATCGGCACAGTCACGGCAAAATCCCCTTAACCTGAATTCAGGTTTGCCAGTCCCCTTAACCCTCAATCCTTCCCCGTCTCTGGGGTTGCCCCAATCTTGTCCAGAAAACTCTTGCAACAAATAGCACAAATCTGTTATTATGGTTTGTCTGTGTCCCGATTAACCATACCAGTATTGAGAACAAGAAACGACTGTGGCTAATACAAAGTCTGCACTCAAACGAGTCCAAATCTCCGAAAGAAATCGTCTACGCAACAAAGCGTACAAGTCAGCCGTGAGAACCCTGATCAAAAAATGTCTTGTCGCTGTCTCGGCCTACGGAGCCAACCCCAGCCCAGAAGGGCTAGAAAGCGCCCAACAAGCTCTATCGGAAGCTTACAGTAAAATCGATAAAGCCGTCAAGCGCAACGTCTTGCACCGGAACAACGGCGCTAGAAAAAAAGCTGGTTTAGCCAAAGCCTTGCAAAAAGTTAGCCAAGCTTCCTAAGAAACGAGTAAGCTGTAATCTGGACAGACGCAACAAGCGATCGGGGGTCGATGCAATTAATAGATACGCACGTTCATCTGAACTTTGACGTTTTGCAAGCCGACTTGCCCGCTATCTCCGAACGTTGGCGAAGTGTGGGAGTCGTTCATCTGGTTCACTCCTGTGTCGAACCAGAAGAGTTTGCAGCGATTAAAGCCATTGCTGATCAATTTGAGGAAATTTCCTTCGCCGTCGGTTTACATCCCCTAGATGCCCAAAAATGGCGAGATAATAGTGCCGAGCAGATCGAATCCCTAGCCCGATCTGATCGGCGCGTCGTGGCGATCGGGGAAATGGGGTTAGACTTCTATAAAGCGGATAACCAAGAGCAGCAAAAACAGGTGTTTTGGACGCAATTAGAAATCGCCCATCGTCTCGATAAACCCGTGATTATCCATTGTCGAGATGCGGCCCCGGTCATGCGGGAGGAAATCAGCGCCTTTCGGCAACAAGTGGGCAAAATTCGCGGCGTGATGCACTGCTGGACTGGCAACCCCGAAGAAACTCAATGGTTTTTAGATTTGGGTTTTTACATCAGCTTTAGCGGCATTGTCACCTTCAAAAACAGTAAAACCGTGCAAGCTGCCGCCCAAATTGTCCCCAGCGATCGCCTACTGATCGAAACCGATTGCCCCTTTCTCTCCCCCAATCCCCACCGCGGTAAACCCTGTGAACCCTCTTTCGTCTTCCATGTGGCCGAAACCGTCGCCCGTCTGCGCGGCGTTTCCCTCGAAACCCTAGCCCAACAAACCACCCACAACGCCCGCAACTTATTTCAACTCCCCAGTTAAAAAACATAGTTTATTAGCATAGAGCAGGGAATGGGGAAATTCAACTAAAACCCTAAAATCCCAACACCCTAAAACCCCATCACCCTAAAACCCCTTCCCCTCACCGCTCACTGATATCCGACCGTCGCTATCGTGTCATCAGCCCTTGTAACCCTATGAACAATCTTACCTTTAATCTCTTACCCGACCTCATCGAAATCCAACACTCCAGTTTTCGGTGGTTTTTGGAAGAAGGACTAATCGAGGAACTGAACAGCTTTTCCCCCATCAGCGACTATACAGGTAAATTAGAACTACATTTCCTCGGCCAGGACTACAGACTCAAAGAACCGAAATACAACGTCGATGAAGCCAAACGACGCGATAGCACCTATTCCGTTCAGATGTACGTTCCCACCCGTTTAATCAACAAAGAAACGGGAGAAAACATCGAACAGGAAGTCTTTATCGGCGATTTACCCCTGATGACCGAACGGGGAACCTTTATCATTAACGGGGCCGAACGAGTCATCGTCAATCAAATCGTCCGTTCCCCCGGTGTTTACTACAAAGCCGAAATCGACAAAAACGGTCGCCGCACCTACTCCGCTTCCCTGATTCCCAACCGAGGAGCTTGG
Organism: Microcystis sp. M061S2; assembly: GCF_020245605.1. Lineage (NCBI taxonomy): Bacteria > Bacillati > Cyanobacteriota > Cyanophyceae > Chroococcales > Microcystaceae > Microcystis > Microcystis sp. M061S2. Next base: position 2,084 of record NZ_JADBUP010000063.1, read on the forward strand.
TTAAAATTTGAAACCGACAAAAACGGCTTAGTCTGGGTCAGAATCGACAAAACTCGCAAATTATCCGCCCAAGTTCTCCTGAAAGCGATCGGATTGAGCGATAACGAAATCTTTGACTCCCTACGCCATCCCGAATTTTACCAAAAAACCCTCGACAAAGAAGGCAATCCCAGCGAAGAAGAGTCCCTCCTCGACCTCTACCGCAAACTACGCCCCGGAGAACCTCCCACCGTCACCGGCGGACAACAACTGCTCGAATCGCGCTTTTTTGACAATAAACGCTACGATCTCGGTCGCGTTGGTCGTTATAAACTCAACAAAAAACTACGCCTCAATGTCCCCGATAACCAGCGCGTTCTGACCACCACCGACATCTTAGCGGCGATCGACTACCTAATTAACCTCGAATTTGACATCGGCAACACCGACGACATCGACCACCTCGGCAATCGTCGCGTCCGTTCCGTGGGTGAACTGCTACAAAACCAAGTGCGAGTAGGTTTAAACCGCTTAGAAAGAATCATTCGGGAACGGATGACCGTCAGCGAATCCCAAAACCTCACCCCCGCTTCCCTAGTCAACCCGAAACCCCTAGTAGCGGCGATTAAAGAATTCTTTGGTTCCTCGCAACTCTCCCAGTTCATGGATCAAACCAATCCCCTAGCGGAATTGACCCATAAACGCCGCATTTCCGCCCTTGGACCCGGCGGTCTCACCCGGGAACGGGCCGGTTTTGCCGTGCGCGATATTCACCCCTCCCACCACGGTCGCATTTGTCCGGTGGAAACCCCAGAAGGTCCTAACGCCGGTTTAATCGGTTCCCTGGCCACCTACGCTCGCGTCAACGACTACGGTTTTATTGAAACCCCCTGTTATGTGGTGGAAAATGGCCGAGTCCGCTATGATCTCCCCGTTAAATACCTAACCGCCGACGAAGAAGACGATCTGCGGGTGGCTCCCGGAGACGTGGCCACCGATGAAAATGGTTATATCCTCGGCGAAACTATCCCAGTGCGCTATCGGCAGGAATTCTCCACCACTTCCCCCGAACAAGTGGACTACGTTTGTGTTTCCCCCGTCCAAATTGTCTCGGTGGCAACTTCCCTGATTCCCTTCCTCGAACACGACGACGCTAACCGCGCCCTCATGGGTTCTAATATGCAACGACAAGCAGTCCCCCTGCTGCGTCCCGAACGTCCCCTTGTGGGTACCGGATTGGAAGCACAGGCCGCTCGCGACTCTGGCATGGTCATCGTTTCGCGTACCAATGGGGTAGTTTCCTACGTCGATGCTAACCGGATTCGCATCAAAGTGGCGGATGAAGACAAAGAGATTTTCGGCAAGAGCGAGATCGAGTACGAAATTCAGAAATATCAACGCTCTAACCAAGATACCTGCCTAAATCAGCGTCCTTTAGTCTATCAAGGTGAACAAGTTGTTCCGGGGCAAATCCTCGCCGATGGTTCCGCCACCGAAGGAGGAGAAATCGCCCTCGGCCAGAATATCCTCGTCGCCTATATGCCTTGGGAAGGCTATAACTACGAAGACGCGATTTTAATCAGTGAAAGACTGGTGGCACAAGATGTCTATACCAGTATCCACATCGAAAAATACGAAATCGAAGCCCGTCAAACTAAACTCGGACCGGAGGAAATCACCAGGGAAATTCCCAACGTCGGTGAAGATGCCCTGCGAAACCTCGATGAACGCGGCATTATTCGCGTCGGTGCCTGGGTAGAAGCCAGCGATATCCTCGTCGGGAAAGTCACCCCGAAAGGCGAATCAGACCAACCTCCTGAAGAAAAACTACTGCGGGCAATTTTCGGCGAAAAGGCACGGGATGTACGCGATAACTCCCTCCGCGTCCCCAACGGCGAAAAAGGCCGGGTAGTGGATGTGCGGGTATTTACCCGCGAACAGGGGGATGAATTACCCCCCGGGGCTAATATGGTGGTGCGGGTTTACGTTGCCCAAAAACGCAAAATCCAAGTGGGCGATAAAATGGCGGGTCGTCACGGCAATAAAGGGATTATTTCTCGGATTCTGCCCCTAGAAGATATGCCCTACCTACCCGATGGTCGCCCCGTCGATATCGTTCTCAATCCCCTAGGGGTTCCCAGTCGCATGAACGTCGGTCAGGTGTTTGAATGTTTACTGGGTTGGGCCGGCGAAAATCTGGGCGTGCGCTTTAAGATTACTCCCTTTGACGAAATGTATGGGGAAGAAGCCAGCCGTTTAACCGTCCACGGATTGCTCGAAAATGCCTCGAAAAAACCTAATCGCGATTGGGTGTTCAAGGAAGAACACGCGGGTAAAGTCACCGTCTACGATGGTCGCACCGGCGAACCCTTTGACCGTCCCGTTACCGTCGGTATGGCCTATATGTTAAAACTGGTTCACCTAGTTGATGATAAGATTCACGCCCGTTCTACCGGTCCCTACTCCTTGGTTACTCAGCAACCCTTGGGCGGTAAAGCTCAACAAGGGGGGCAGCGTTTCGGAGAAATGGAAGTCTGGGCCCTGGAGGCCTACGGGGCGGCCTATACCTTGCAGGAATTGCTAACGGTGAAATCCGACGATATGCAAGGACGGAATGAGGCTTTAAATGCGATCGTAAAAGGCAAGCCGATTCCCCGCCCGGGTACGCCAGAATCCTTTAAGGTTTTGATGCGAGAATTGCAATCCCTCGGCCTCGATATCGCCGTTCACAAGGTGGAAAATGCCCCCGATGGTACTTCCCGCGATGTGGAGGTGGATCTGATGGTCGATGTCGGCCGTCGCGCCCCCTCTCGCCCCACCTACGAATCCTTAACCACGGAAGACCTTGAAGAAGAAGAATCGGAAGTGTAATTTCAGTTATCAGTTATCAGTTATCAGTTATCAGTGAGAAGTCAGGAGTCAGGAGTCAGGAGTCAGTCCCGATGAAAAAATTTTCACCCCCACAGATGAAAGAGGTTTCTTTCCCTACACCCCACACCCTACACCCTCTTTCCAGTCAGGAGACAGGAGAGAATTTTCAAGGAAAAAGCCAAAAAAAGGACAGTAAAGTAAAAATTTGCCTATTCCCCGTTCTCTATTCCCTGTTTCCTGTTCCCTTTTCTAACTGATAGCTGAATGCTGATGGCTGATAGCTAATAGCTGTTTACTTGTTACCCGGATCGAGATGTTTTATAACCAAACTGTTGACAAAGGAAAACTGAAAAAACTGATCGCTTGGGCCTATCAAAACTACGGTTCGGCGCGCTGTTCACAAATGGCCGATGAATTGAAAAACCTCGGTTTTCGTTTCGCTACCAAAGCAGGGGTTTCCATTAGTGTGGATGATTTAACCGTACCGCCGGCTAAACGACAAATGATCGAAAGTGCCGAACAGGAAATCCGGCAAACCGAACAGCGTTATGTGCGCGGGGAAATCACCGAAGTGGAACGCTTCCAAAAAGTAATTGACACTTGGAATAGTACATCTGAATCGCTTAAAGATGAAGTAATTCGCAACTTCCAAGTGACCGATCCCCTCAACTCCGTCTATATGATGGCTTTCTCCGGGGCGCGGGGTAATATGAGCCAAGTGCGTCAGTTAGTGGGAATGCGGGGATTAATGGCTAATCCCCAGGGGGAAATTATCGACCTCCCGATTAAGACTAACTTCCGGGAAGGATTGACCGTTACCGAATACGTTATTTCCTCCTACGGGGCGCGCAAAGGTTTAGTTGATACAGCCCTACGGACGGCAGATTCCGGTTATCTGACCCGTCGTCTCGTCGATGTGTCCCAAGATGTCATCGTCCGCGAGGCAGATTGTGGCACTAATCGTTATGTTGAATTAACTGCCATGACCGATGGCGATCGCGTGTTAATTCCCTTAAGCGATCGCCTATTAGGTCGTTCCCTGGCCGAAGATGTGGTGGTCAATGGAGAAGTGATCGCCACCCGCAACCAGATTATCGATGACGAAACCGCCGAAAAACTCGGTCAACTCGTCGATAAAATCAAAGTCCGCAGCCCCTTAACCTGTGAAGCGGCCCGATCGGTTTGCCAAACCTGTTACGGTTGGAGTCTGGCCCACGGTCATCCAGTGGATATGGGGGAAGCAGTGGGGATTATTGCCGCCCAATCGATCGGGGAACCGGGGACTCAGTTAACCATGCGTACCTTCCACACCGGGGGCGTATTTACCGGAGAAGTAGCCCGGCAAGTACGGAGTCCCTTCGAGGGAACCGTGCGTTTTCTGCCGGGGTTAAGTATCCGTAACGTGCGAACTCGCCACGGAGATGAACGGGATCAGGTGGAGGCACCGGGGGAAATTAAATTAACACCCAAGGATAAAACTAAAGAAACTGTCACCTACTCTTTGACTCCTGGTTCACTGCTATTCGTCACCGATGGGGCAACAGTAAGCGAGGAACAGTTACTAGCGGAAATTACCTCCGATAAAGTCCAAAAATCCACGGAAAAAGCCACAAAAGACGTAACCAGTGACTTAGCCGGCGAGGTGCTATTCTCCCAATTAGTCCCAGAGGAAAAAACCGATCGCCAAGGCAACACCACCCGCATCGCCCAACGGGGGGGATTACTATGGATTCTCTCCGGAGAAGTGTATAACTTGCCAACCGGGGCCGAACCCGTGGTCAGTAACGGCGATAAAGTACAAGTGGGGGATGTTCTGGCGGAAACTAAGTTGGTATCCACTAACGGCGGTTTGGTGCGTTTAGCCCCCAATAGCCGGGAAATCGATATCGTCACCGCTTCCGTGTCCTTGGATCAGGCAGAAGTAAAAGTAGAAAGTAGTGCCGGTCGGGAACAATTTATTATTCATACGGTCGATGGTCAACGCTTCCTGCTGAAAACCACTCCGGGGACAAAAGTACAGAATCATGCCATTGTCGCCGAGTTAATCGATGATCGCTATCAAACCCACACCGGCGGCATGATTAAATACGTCGATATCGAAGTCGCCAAAGGCAGCCGCAAACAGGGTTATGAAATCACTAAAGGCGGCACGATCCTCTGGATTCCCGAAGAAACCCACGAAGTCAATAAAGATATCTCCCTCTTACAGGTGGAAGATGGGCAGTATGTGGAAGCAGGGGAAGAAGTGGTTAAAGACATCTTCTGTAACTCTAGCGGTGTGGTGGAAGTTATCCAGAAAAATGACATCCTCCGGGAGATTATTGTCAAACCGGGGCTGTTATTTATGGATCTCGAACCAGAATCCTCCGGAATTGCCCAAGAACAGTTAATTTACCCCGGGACACAGTTAACCCCTGAAGTCACGATCGAGGAGTTACGGCAAGCGGAATGGGTGGAAACTAACGAGGGTTTGGGGTTACTACTGCGACCGGTACAGGAGTTCACCGTAGAAGACCAATCCACTTCTCCCACCCAAGGTTCCGCTAACCAAGAAGGAGGACGACATATCGAACTGCGATCGGTGCAGCGCATTTTCTTTAAAGACGGGGAAAGAGTTAAATCCGTCGAGGGTTGTCAACTGATCAGCACCCAATTAGTCCTAGAAATTTCTAGCGAAGAACCAGAATCGGTCTCCCATCTGACGGCCGATATCGAGTTAGAACCGATCGAGGACAGGGATTGTCAGCGTTTACAGTTAGTTATTCTGGAATCTCTGGTGCTGCGTCGGGATAGTGATGGTGATCCTTTAGGGGGTAATATTCAGACTCGCGTTCTCGTCCAAGATGGCGATGAAATTCCACCTGGAGCAGTGGTGGCCAGAACCGAGATCCAGTGTAAGGAAGTTGGAGAAATTCGCGGGATTCGCAAGGGTAGCGAAGCGGTGCGCCGTCTTTTAATTGTGAGTGACCGTGACGAGTTTACTCTCCCGATCGCCGTTGCTCCCACCGTCAAAGCTGGGGATCTGGTAATCGCCGAAACCGAGATCGGTGCCGGAGTTCTAGCCCCCAATTCCGGTCAAGTGCTGGCCGTTGAGAAAACCGCCACCGGCTACGAAATCCGTCTGCGTAGCGCCCGACCCTACCGAGTATCGGCGGGGGCCATTCTGCACATCGATGAGGGAGATCTGGTCCAACGGGGCGATAATTTGGTGCTGTTGGTGTTTGAGCGCTCGAAAACTGGGGATATCATTCAAGGTTTACCGAGAATCGAAGAACTGCTCGAAGCGCGTAAGCCGAAAGAGGCTTGTGTCCTGGCACGCAAACCGGGATTTTGTCAAGTGGAGTACCAAGATTCTGAGATCGTCGATATTAAGGTGGTCGAGGATGACGGCACGATCAGTGAATATCCGCTTTTAGGCAGTCAAAACCCTCTGGTGAGCGATAATCAGCGTATTGATGTGGGTCAGGCGTTAACCGATGGTCAGGCTAATCCGCACGAGATTTTAGAGGTGTTCTTTAATTATTATGTGGATAGCTTGGGCAGTTACGAAGCGGCCTTGAAAGCCTTGGAAAAAACCCAGATGTTCCTCGTTGATCAGGTACAGTCGGTCTATCAATCCCAGGGGATCGATATTGCCGATAAACATATTGAAGTGATCGTGCGTCAGATGACCTCTAAGGTGCGAATCGATGACGGCGGCGATACCAGTATGTTGCCTGGGGAATTGTTGGAACTGCGACAGGTGGAGACGGTAAACGAAGCCATGTCAATCACCGGTGGGGCGGCGGCTAAATATACGCCTGTACTACTGGGGATCACCAAAGCCTCCTTGAATACCGATAGCTTTATCAGCGCCGCCTCCTTCCAAGAAACCACCCGCGTCCTCACCGAAGCGGCGATCGAAGGCAAGTCCGACTGGTTACGCGGTCTCAAGGAAAACGTGATTATCGGTCGTCTGATTCCGGCGGGTACTGGCTTCAATTCCCACGAAAACACGGCGGGGATCAGCGATTACACCCCCCCAGAGGAGGAATATAACTACAACAATCGTAGCTATTACGCTGCCCCCGGCGCGATCGGCTTCCCCCCCCGTCCCGGTTTCGGCGATAGTAGTGACGATAGCGATATGATTCTTGACGATCAAACCGCTCGCGCCTACGCTGAGGGTGATGTGGTCGATTTAGAGGATGATGAAATGGCTTTCCTCTCCTCCCGCGGCAGCAGTCGCTTTAGTCGCCAACCAATAAGCGATCGCTGGTCAGCAGCTGATGAGGAAGGGGAGGAGGACGATTTCGAGGAGGATTACGAAGAAGAAGAATAATCGTCTGTCGAGATATTACAAGGAGCAGCGGGAGACACGGGGAGGCAAGGGCAATTTTTCTAGAGAAAAAGCCTTGTTATCCCCCAAAAATCTCCTGCTTCTCTCCCCAAACTCCCTAATTTTCTGGCTAGCTCATACTAAATCTGGTTATTAAAGACTGATTATCTATTGCCCCTTTTGCCTGTCCTCATAAGTAGAGCTTGCTGAATAAATCTAAAAACCTTGTTGGGTAAGACTTTTAGACTTTTTGTCAATCAAAAAGTAGCAAATATGGGAGTGATCGGGGGGAAAATTCAGGGACTTTTTCCCTGAAAATTAGGTAATTGACCCC
>NZ_JADBUP010000064.1:0-41156 GCF_020245605.1 Microcystis sp. M061S2
ATTCCCGCCACCGCAGCCCTGTTAATTTTTGCGTTAATCTTCTCTGTGGTTTGATTGCTTACTGTCACCAGCCGAAAAAACCCTCCTTGAAGATGGAATGGGCTTTACCCCCCGCTGCTTAACCCGAACTGGGGTTATTTATAGCAGTTATCTTAATGGTGAAGTGCGAAGTTTTCGTTTTGTTAACTGTTCACTGAAAATGCTCCGGCGCTCCCTTCTCCCTTCTCCTCATCTCCCCAATTCATAATTCATAATTCATAATTCATAATTCCCAATTCATAATTCATAATTCATAATTTAACCTTTGACTCACCCCGGCAATAGCAGCCAAGAGAAACCAAACAATAGTATTAATCTTGACATCGGAGAGGGTGACATCGACGAGATTAAATAAAACACAAGCACCAAAGGCTACCAGATAGGTAAAGATAATTAACTCACCCCCGGCTTTTTGTTGCCGTAGAAAGATAAATAAACGCACCCCTTGGGCATAAATCCAACCCACCCAAGCAGACAATAAAATTAAGCCGATAATTCCCGTTTCTGCCATTAACATCAAATATAAATTATGGGGATGACCTAACCATAATCCCTGACTTTTTTCGTAGAGAGGTGTAAAACTGCGTAATCCCCAACCGAATAGGGGTCTTTCTTGGGTCATTTCTAGAGTAAAACGCCATTGAGTTGATCTGAGAGTAGCTAGAGGGCGATTGGGGAACATTTCATCGGATAATCGCGCCCAAATCGCCCTAGGAACCAAAAAACGCACACTATCCCTGAAAGGATTTGGTCCCCAAGAAGCGAGGGAAATCACCCCCCCCAAGAGGACAAAACCGGCGACTAAGGCATTCCAACCCAGATAAAGGGCGAAAATTAGGCCTCCTAAAAAGGCTAAGGCCCAAGCATTGCGAGAATTGCTTAAAAATAGCCCTACACTATCGATAAATATGGTTAAAGTTAAAAACCCGATTTTGAGATTTAAATTCCGATTTCTTTGTCTGTGCCACTGCCGCCAAGTTAGAATTAATAAACCGAGGGCTAAAATCAGAGTTATCAGTAAATAAGCCCCCAAAAGATTAGCATACATAAAAACCGAAGACATTCGCCCCAAAGGTTCACCCCCCACCCCGTAGGGCCAGGTAAAAATCCCTTTTAATGCTTCCGGTTTTTGCCAACCGAGAAAAATCTGTCCCCATCCCATCACCACGACCCAAACTGAGGGGATAACCATCACCCAAGCTAGTTGACGCAATTGAGAGGGTTTTTTAATTAATTGCCGAATATTGCTAAAAAAGAAGAAAAAAGGCAGGAAATTTCCTAAACCAATCCAAGCATCCCCCGGAGTTGGGGAAAGACTGGCACTAATCATTAACCAAAGTGTGACGATACCGAGACCTTGATTGAGACGTGACTGGATAATTGCCCGAAAATTGCCAGTAAAAACCCTAATTAAGACGATAATAATGCCGATACCCGCCAACTCCGGCAGGATCAGGGCGATAAAAACTGAAAAAAGTATTAAATTCCACTCCCACCCTTGACAAAAAATCTTTTTCATGTCATGCAGGTTGCCAACAATCGTCACGAGTCAGACGAATTTGGGCAAGGGCAAAAATAGTCGGGATAATCCGGCCGTAATCAGTGGCGATCGCCTTCCAACCGAGATCAGCAATAAACCAACCCCATAAAGCAGGTCCTGCCAAGCTTAACACGGTTCTGACGGCTCCGTAGCGGGCGGCAGCCCTAGTCATGCCCTGTTTAGCCGTTTGTAGGGCGATTTGATTGGCAATCGCTGTTCCTCCTTCAATTAAAGCTGTTTTTGCCCCTTGATAGCGGGCAAAATGGAGAGCGAACTGCCCGGCGATATGTTTGAGCAGAATCGGTTTCAGGATAGAATTAACGGCGATGACGCTACTGCCTTTGAGGACTATATCGAGGGGATTGTGTTGTAGGTGAACGGGTAAGGGTTGGGGAGTGCGGCAATCCGCGAGCGCCTTTTGAATTTGAATCGAGAGGGATTTTTGTTCCGATGGGGGGAGACGTTTCCAAGCTTTGTTAACGAGGTGAAGATAGATTTCCGCTTCAATTTCCGTTGTCGGCATTTTTTGGGAGTAGGGAACCTTGAGGAAATGACAGACACGAACCAGAATTTGACGATAACTAACTTTTTCAGTTTGACCTTTTAATACTGTCACACCATCGGCAGCCAAATAACGAAAACGATCCTCGACGCTATCTAACCAACTTTCCCAATCTTGACTTTGAACGGCGATGGCGTCCGGCGCTCGTAGATAATCGAGAGGGTTAAAACGACGGCAAAAGAGGATGTTAGTGATTTGCTGTAGTTCCTCCTCGGTGGCTAACTCCAAAGCTGTGCGTAGTTCGTCCAATGTGGTTTGTCCTCCTCAGCCCCAATAATCAACTTAGTTTCGCTAGTGCTGATTACTACTAATATTAACTCAAGGGTTCACAGGATTAGGAAGGCTAGTGACAAATTTTTCGATTAAGGTTGGGATCATTGGTGCGGGTTTAGCCGGGTTAACCTGCGCTCGTCAGTTGTGCGATCGAGGTTATACTGTTAAGCTATTTGATAAGTCTAGAGGCATTGGTGGTCGTTTAGCCACGCGACGGGTTAATCGAGCCAATCAAGAGATGGCTGTGGATCATGGCTTGCCTTTTTTGACTGTTCAGGGGGAAAAAACGGCGGCTTTAATTGATAATCTCCTGAGAGAGAATATAGTTACTTCTTGGTTTGATTCTAGCTATGTTGCTCCTTCTGGCATCAATAGCGTGGCGAAATTTTTAGCTCAAGGTTTAGAAATTGAACGAGATTTTCTGGTTACTCGTCTGGAAAATCGTCAAGAAAAATGGGTTTTAAACAATAACGGTCAAATTCGGGGAGAGTTTTCGGCGATTGTCCTAGCTATTCCCGCCCCGCAAGCAGCGTTATTGTTAGAAAACTCTCATATAACTACTATGCCAGAATTGCGATCAATCGTTTACGATCCCTGTTTAACGGTAATGGCGGGTTATGGCGCTTCTTTACCCGCAGTTGCTCCCTCCACCGCTATCGCTTGGTTAGGACTTGATAGCAGTAAACGGCAATCATCCCCTGATTATGTCTTTGTTGTGCATAGTAGTGGAGATTTTGCGGTTAAATATCTCGATAGCGAGGATTTAGAAGCAGTTAAGCTAGATTTACTCGCTCGCGCTTCTTTGCCTCTCCCGGATTGGTCTCAGATGCACCGTTGGCGTTATGCTTTAGTCCGTCAGGGTTTAGCTGTACCCTGTTTAAGTGTTAATAGTCCTTTACCTCTAGTTGCCTGTGGTGATTGGTGTCAAGGGGGAGATTTATCGAGAAATTCTTCCCTAGAAACGGCCTTAACTTCTGGGATAGCGGCAGCTAATCAAGTTCAGCAGCTACTCTCTTAAGAATCTAGAGACAGGTTTAAATTCTTAGGTTAAGCATAAGTTAACAAAAGTTTAAATATATAATAATGTAGATATCCTATACTGGGGGGTCGGTAACAATGGAAAAATTCAATTCTAAAGATAACTTTCTCTACCCTAAAACCAGCTACAGGGGTTTATTCACGCCACAAAATTTAGTTTTTAACGCTAACTTGCAGGAATTCGCCTTGAGAGTCTCTTTTATCGCTGGTTTACACAGTGGAGGAAAACTTACCTCCACGGAAGCTTACGAGAAAATTAACCAGCTTTGGCAAGAGTTGAATACCAGTCAAAAATTCCTACTAGCTAATCATTTTGAGGATCACGGAGATTGAGAGATGGGGGTTTTTCAGTGATCAGTAAACAGTATCTAAAGTGGCACAGTAACAAAAGTGGGTCAAGTAGTTATTAGTTATCTCAGAGCTTTCTCGCCATAGTTGGCAGTATTCTGAGAGACTGGGACTGGGTAAGTAGCGACTAATTCCGGTTTAGTCGTCAGAATCGAATATTCACAAGACTGCGGATTGTCCATCCGCTCCTGAGCATTTCGGCAGATGACTTAAGGTGATTTTGAGAGCATCAACGACCGGATCATAGGTCACTTTCGTCTTCGAGATAAAAATGTTACCAAAAGACAAAAACGGGTAATTCTCCCGCTACAATGTGATATTGAGTTGTCAAGAGAACAGTAAAAGAACTGCCAATTGCATCTAGATGCCCCAATATACTACTAAACAAGCAACGGAAAACCCTGTTGTGTCCGACCAGTCCGCCAAGAATCCCTTTTCACTATTTGGTCAATTTTGGGAAAGCCTAAAAATTGTGGCTCAACCCTATTGGTATCCAACGGAGTTAAATGGACGTGCCTTTGGAGATGTGATCATTTCTTGGGGAATGTCAGCTTTGATCCTCTTAAGTATCTTGGCAACGGTGGGGGTAGAAGCTTTTAGTAGCTACTGGAATCGTTATGTACTCGATATTATTATTGAAGATAGAGATCTTTCTAAATATCTAAATACGCTGTGGTTATCCAGTTTGTTGATTATAGGAACAACGGGGTTATTTGCTTTTTCTCAATTTATTCGTCGCAAAGTAGCCTTAGATTGGTATAAGTGGTTAACCAAACAAACCGTTAAAAAATATCTCAATTATCGCGCTTATTATAACATTGATTTTACCTCGAACTTAAAAAATCCCGATCAAAGATTATCTCAAGAAATTGAACCAATTACGACCATGACCATGAGGTTGTTAATCACCTTCGTGGAAAAAGGGTTACAAATGATTACTTTTGCGATTATTCTTTGGACAATTTCTCGGCAAATTGCGGTTTATCTAATAATTTATACGATCGCAGGAAATTTAATAGCAATTTATCTAACTCAAGAATTAAACAAAATTAATCAATCTGAACTTAATGATAAGGCGGATTATAGTTATGCTTTAACTCATGTGCGTAACCACGCCGAATCCATTGCTTTTTTTCAGGGAGAAGAGCAGGAAGAAAAAATCATTGAAGGCCGTTTTGAACGGGTTATTCAAAGCTCGGAAAACCTGATAAATTGGGAACGGTTTAATAATATTTTTAATCGAGGCTATCAGTCAGCAATTAGTGTATTTTCAATGTTTATTTTGACCCCTATGTTTATTCAAAATGAAATTGATTATGGAGAAATTAGTCAAGCAAGTTTATGTTGTTTTCTTTTTTCTAATGCCTTGGGACAATTAATTACTGAATGGGGAACATCGGGTAAAGTTTCAAGTTATATTGAACGGTTAGCTACCTTGACAGATGCCTTAAAAGTTGCTAGTGAAGAGCCGAAAAACTTAAGTCGTATTATCACCCTGGAAGATAATCGTCTAGCTTTTGAAAATTTTACCCTACAAACTCCCGATTATGAAAAGGTAATTGTGGAGAATTTATCGGTTTCTGTCCCTTTGGGAGAAAGCCTACTGATTATTGGCCCCAGTGGTCGAGGTAAAAGTTCCTTGTTACGAGCAATCGCCGGTTTATGGAAAGCAGGTAGCGGTCGTTTAGTGCGTCCTCCTTTAGCTAAAATGTTATTTTTACCCCAACGTCCTTATATTATCCTTGGCAGTTTACGCCAGCAATTACTTTATCCCCATGCCAATGATCAGGTGAGCGATGAAGAATTAGAAAACATCTTAAAAAAAGTCAACCTGCAACATTTATTAACTGACAAAAATAGCTTAGATAAAGAAGTAAACTGGGAACAAATTTTATCTCTGGGAGAACAGCAAAGATTAGCTTTTGCTCGACTATTAATCACTAAACCCACTTTTACTATCTTAGATGAAGCAACCAGCGCTTTAGATTTGGCCAATGAAGCCAGCTTATATCAGCAATTACAGGAAAGTGAAACCACTTTTATTAGTGTTGGTCATCGGGAAAGTTTATTTAATTATCATCGATGGGTCTTAGAGTTAACAGAAAATTCCCATTGGCAGCTGTCAACTGTAGAAGATTATCAGCGCAAAAAAGTGAATAACCTAGTGATGATGTCAAAAAAATCAGAAAATTTTTCGTCGGTAAAAATCGAGACTTTGTCTGAGGTTAAAACTGAGCATGATGCGGAAATTGCCGGAGTTTCTGAAATAGCCGAAGGTTTGTCCCATCAACAAATGCAGTCCCTAACTGATTATTCTTTAAGTAACGTTCGGAGTCGTGCCAGTTTAGGTAAAATCATTACTGCCAAAGATGGTTTTAATTATCGTTACGATAAAGACCCAAAAGCCTTAAAATGGGTGAGAATATAGCTAATGGGGTGACAAACAGATTGAAATTGAGACAGGGTGTGGGGTGTGGGGGGTAGGGTGTAGGGGGTAGGGAAAATTTTTCAGACTTCCCCCTCTCAGGAGAACTAGAGAATGAGGTTTTTGCTGGGTAAGTTGATTAACAAGCTACTAACTGATAACTGATAACTGGTATAGGAGTTTTATCAAATGAAAGCACTGGAAAAACTGGTGACGGAACGATTATATTTAGTCCCCTTAAAGCTTGAACTTCTCAAGGCCGCAATTATAGGTATCGATGAATTAGCAACAATTTTGGGGGTAAAAGTTGTAGCTGACTGGGCCGAACAAGAGTTGATTCAAGCTTTCCCTGATATTGCGAATATTTTGCTGCAATTCCCCTTACAAAATGAATGGGGATGGGGTAGTTTAATTATTCATCAAACAGAAAATACTCTTATTGGTCATGTGATGATCAAAATTATTCCTGATGCCACAGGTTTACCCACAGATGCTGTAGAAATTGGCTATCAAGTAGCGCCGTTATATCGACGACAAGGCTACGCATCTGAGGCGACAAAAGCAATGATGGACTGGACACTTTCTCAACCTGGTATGCAAACAGTGACCGCCGGCTGCGCTCCCGATAATATAGCTTCAAAGCGAGTTTTAGAAAAAATCGGCATGGATCTGATAGAAGCACGAGAGAAAGTCTTGGTCTGGAAATTAAGTAGGGTTTGCTGAAAAAGTTTGTTGGTGGGGTTAACGGATTTAGTATTACTTCCCACTTGATCACTCAATCCAAGCTTTTGGGGGGTTCTACCCCCCAAACCCCCCGTTGGGGGCGTGGCGCCGCCCCCAAACCCCCCGCGCATTAGTTTTTCGGTGGGATGCTTACACGCAGCCGCTGACGCATCTGTAATAATTTAAGAGTCACTCCCCTTGTAGGAGTATCTCTCCTGATATGTAGCCTATACTCAACGGATTTAGTATGATCGACGAATTTGCGTTATTTCAGCCTCTATTTTCAAGTCAGTAGTCGGGGGGGAAATCTGGAGTCAGAGCCTCGTCGATGCGATAAAATACTCTGGCTCTGTCTTTGCCGGTTTATGAGTTGACGAGAATTTCAGCGATTGCCTGGGAGATAGGAAAATAAGGAGGATAAAGTTCTAGCCAGAAAAACTCGCCAACGGGATTAATTTCTAAAAAGATATAACGTTCATCTGGTGTGACAATCATATCAATTGCACCATAATTGAGACCGAAATATTTCATTAATTCTAGTAGTTGTTTTTCAATAGTTTTCGGTAAATCGTAGGGTTGCCATTGTTGATGGAGCGCTCTTCCCTCTTTTCGCCAATCGTAGATAGCACCGTCTAATTGTTGGGAATTAATCGCCGCCGTAAATATTTGTTCACCGACGATAGTGATGCGTAATTCCAAAGCTTTAGGAATGTTTTCCTGAAAAGTCATGGGACAAAATTGCAAACCTTCCAAATTATCTAGGTCTTCCTTTGTAACAGGACTGGTAAAAACAACCATTTCCTCTTGCTTGTCTCCATAAATAGCAAATTGAGAAAGCATTTTAGTCACAATTCCCGTCGCTTCAAACTCCTGAGCAAATTGCTTGACAGCTTCAGGATTATTAGAAGTTAAAGTCCCCGGAATTAATAAACCTAATTGTTGCGCTACTTGTAACTGCAATTGTTTATGATTGGCATGATCTACCTTAGCAATTGGATCAAGATGAAAACCAGATAAACTAGCAATCATTCCTCGAATACTTAACCGACATTCCTTAAGAGAAGCTTCGCGAAATTGACTATCCATCCCATCGGGTAATTTTAGTCCGTATCTCATGCGTCGATACCAGACAGAAGAAACTTCTTTTAGCTCTAATTTTTGTTCTCCATCGGTAATAATTCCGCCTTTTTGACCGCCTGAGTAAAGATCAACTTTCACCTCTGTAGGGAAGCGATCGGTATCAAAACGGAAGGCTTTTTTCCCCATCGTTTCTATGGCTTTGATTACCAGAGGAATACTTTCATTATCGTGGCTAAAAGTAACAATTAAAACGGTCATAGATTTCCTTGATGATTTGGGATTGAGAATCCTGATTAGATTTTGGATTGAGAATCTTGATAATCCTAAAATCCTCAAAATCCTGATTAGGTTTTGGTTTGATTTTTAGCATACTAAAAAATCAGCGATCGCATTAGAAATAGGTAAATCTAAATCCCGTTCTAACATTCCCCACTCACCACAGGGATTAACTTCTAAAAAAACGTATTCTCCCCCAGGAGTTAAGATAAAATCAAAGGCCCCAAAATTCAACCCTAAATTAGCCATAAAAATCTGAAGTTGCTGCAATAGTGAATCGGGTAAAGTATGATGTTGCCAAGCACCCGGATCAATACCCGGTCTTCGCCAATCTACGGCAGAATTATTATACTGAGAAGATTCTAAAGCTCCCACAAATGTCTGTCCATTAACCACGACAACTCTCAATTCTAATTGTTTGGGAATTTCCGCTTGAAAAACCATAGGACAATAGCGTAAAGATTCCGCTTCCTCAAGGTCTTCTGCTTTCACCCTACTGGTATAAAGAAAAAATTCCGGCGATTCCATACTTCGGGCGATCGCAGTTAACAATTTACTCACCATTCGTCCCTGAACCTGGGAAAAAAACTCCCGGGCAGCATCAGGATTATTGGTAACTAAAGTGGGGGGAATAATTAAGCCAACTTCTGAGGCCAAACGAAGTTGTAATAACTTATTTTTAGCCTTCTCAATTTGCGCTAAATTATCTAACCAACGCGCTGACCTTAAACTATCCCAAAAACCGGCCAAAGTCGTCTGGGATTCTCGCACACAAACCTCCCGAAACTGAGGATCTAAATCCCCTGTTAGTTCAGGCTGCCAAATACGTCTTGTCCAAACAGATTGCACCTGTTGACTATCAATAGATTGATGGTTATAGGTTAATTGATAAAAACTTTTTTTCCCATTAAATTGGGCTGCTAATTGAACCTCTAAGGGAAATTTATCGGTATCTAAGCGAAAAGGTGTGGCTCCTTTTTTTTCTATCGCCTCAGCCACGCGGTCAATCGTGAAAAAATCGCCGCTATGGGTCAACAATAAAACAACTTTAGGCGATTCTTTCATGTCAATTGCAAATCTCTATATTTTAACCCATTTTAAGGCTTTTGGGCTGGTATTTATTGGCCAGAATCTCAATAAAAGGCGGCAAAAATTGCTGCTTTTGCTTAACTAATTGCAGTATTGGTTTTTTGTTGAGTAATTACTAAATTTAGTTGACAGCACTTCTCAGGATCTCAACGTGCAGTTTTTTGGCTGCAAGCCTTGCTTAGTGGAGCCTTTAGCTTTTTGTCTGTACGGTGTAATCAAGAAAAGTGCTGCAATTACTCAAGTCACCTGAGTTTAAAAGTCTTCCCAGTCAGAAGGGTATTTAAAGGTGTTCCCGTAGGTAGGCTCAGGGGAAGGAGACTTGATGGAAGATTCCTCTTTGCTTACGGACAAGAAACGAGCAAAGAAAGGAAGTGCTTTACCTTGTTGATCGTTGGGATATGCCATTGTTATTCCTCTGGTAATTTCGAGTGAATAGGTTTAATCACTCAGACAAAACTAACAACCAGTACTAACCCTTGAAAGCTTTGCTGTCCATGGCTTTCAGAATTGGGATTGTGCAAATAATTTGCCTTTGTTTGGGTGATGGAAAACATCATAAGCACTAATCCGGCCAATGTCAAGCACTTAAGAAAAATTTAAGAAAAATTTCCGCTAAATCATACTAAATCCTTTGATTATCGGCTATTTATGAGGACAGGCACTCATGCAAAAAGCACTCACGCAAAAGGCAAGTGGATAAAAATAAATAGATTAGTAGATTGGATGATTTAAATTGTAGTCCTTCGATTCGAGAGTTTTCTGGTGAAAGAAAGTTTTTTAATGTCGGTTATTGGCTCTCCCGTACCCAAGATCAACTCAGTGATCAGTGATCAGTAAACAGTAAACAGTAATCAGTAAAAAGATAGTAGGAAACTTCTATTTAATACTCCACACTTAAAACTCAAATCTGATAACTGATAACTGATAACTGATAACTGATAACTGCACAACTACTTAGTATAAACGCTTACGGGGGCGATAATTAGCCACGGATTCCACTAAACCCAAGGCGATAAAATTGGTTAATAAAGATGAACGTCCATAACTTAACCAGGGTAAAGGAATCCCTGTAATCGGGGCTAATCCCACGGTCATGCTAATATTAAGAATTGCCTGAAAAGCGATCATCGAGAGAACACCGATCGCTATTAAAGAACCGAAGTTTTCTTTGGCAGTATTAGCAATAACTAACAAACGCCAACAAACTAACCAGAAAGCTATTAAAACTAGAATACTGCCGACAAAACCGAATTCTTCCCCGACTACGGAGAAGATAAAATCGGTGTGTTGTTCGGGAATAAAATTTAATTGGGTTTGGGTGCCTTGGTGTAATCCCCTTCCCAATAATTCTCCGGATCCGATGGCAATGCGGGACTGAATTAATTGATAACCTCCCCCCAAAGGATTCTTTTCTGGGTCAAGAAATAGGGTTAAACGATCTTTTTGATATTCTTTTAATAAACCCCAAAAAACCTCGCCTAATTTACCCACTGCCAGATTAGTTGCCACCACGATGAAAGTAGATAAAAAACGGTAGGGAAGGGTAAACCAAGCAAGGACACCGATAATAATTGCTAAAACAATCCAAGCAGGAAAAAGTAAATTAAACAGAAAAACCGATGCGAGGGGAGATAAGAGGATAATCATCCAAGGCAGTTTCGCATTAGCCCAGTAAATCATGCCTAGGGTAATTGCCCCAAAGACTAATCCTGTCCCCAAGTCCGGCTGCGCCATAATTAACACCCAGGGGATGGCAGTGACGGCAAAGACACGAGCGATCGCAAAAAGATTATCGGCGGGACGATGATGTAGGAGGGCTGCTAGGGTGATAATTAAACCTACCTTGGCAAATTCCGACGGTTGCACGTTAAAACTGCCGATATTAATCCAACTTTGCGCCCCATTCGCCGTCACCCCTAGGACAATTACCGCAATTAGGGAGAGATTGGTAAGAAGATAGGTTAACCAGTGCCATTTCAGCAGACTTTCGTAACGACAACGGGCCAGAAATAAAGCGATCGCCACTCCCACGGCCCCGAATAACCAGTGTTGCCACCAATCGAGAGCGGTGGTATGTCTTTCGGCACTACGAATCATTAAACCACCGAAAACGGTTAAACCCGTCACCAAAACGAACAAAAGCCAATCAATTTGGGCTATATCCCGGAAAATGAAGCTAAACTGCTCACCAAAACCGCTTAGTTTCCTACTAATAAGGGACTGTCTTCTCACCATTTCTCTCCCCACATTTATTAACTATAGGCTGCTACGGATACTTTCGCCGCCACCTGACGAGCGATCGCTATCAGGGCTTTAGCTGAGGCCGATTCCGGTTGCCCCAAAACCACTGGTACACCAGTATCACCACCTTCCCGTAGGGCTATCTCCAGAGGCACACATCCCAGTAAAGGAATGCCCAATTCTTGCGAGGTTTTTTCCCCACCACCGGACCCAAATAGATCATAGGAGCGATCGGGCTGATCGGGGGGGATAAAATAACTCATATTTTCCACGATACCCAAAACCCGCGCTCCTAGCTGTTGGAACATTTTTAAACCCCGACGCGCATCAATTAAAGAAACCGTCTGGGGAGTGGTGACAATCACCGCACCCGCTAGGGGGACTGATTGAATTAAAGTTAATTGTGCATCCCCGGTACCGGGAGGCATATCGACGATTAAATAGTCTAAATCGCCCCAATTGACTTGATAGAGAAACTGACGGATAATGCCGTTTAACATCGGACCGCGCCAGATGACTGGTTGATCGGGGTTGATCAAAAAGCCCATGGAAACCATTTTGATGCCATGGTTAAAAGCGGGTTCCAATATCTCGCCATTTGCGCCCTGTACGGTCACTTGTGCGTCATTTAAGCCCAACATTGTCGGCGCGTTGGGGCCGTAGATGTCCGCGTCTAATAGCCCCACTTTTGCCCCTAAATGAGCCAAGGCGACGGCGATATTGACAGCCACGGTACTTTTCCCCACACCGCCCTTACCACTGGAAACGGCGATAATATTTTTAACCCCCTCCACGCCTTGGCGATCGGGTAAAGCTTTTTGTTGCGGGGTTTCGGCAGTTACCTCCACGGCGACACTTTCCACCCCGGGCAGCTGTTTAACGGCTTTTTGGCAGTCTTCCACGATAAATTCGCGCAAAGGACAGGCGGGAGTGGTCAAAACTAGGGTAAAGCTAACTTTTCCGCCATCGATCGCCACATTGCGGATCATGTTCAATTCCACTAGGCTTTTTTGCAGTTCCGGATCTTGAACGGGACGTAATACTTCTAAAATCGATGCGGTATCAAGGGGCATGGTTTCAGTGTCTCTAGTCAAGTATTGTTCTTATGGTTATTTATCTTAACCTTGATACCCGCACAGTTATCAGTGGCGAGTGGGGAGTTTTTTGCTGTGAACAGTGAACAGTAAGTAGTCGTGCAAAATTAATTTCCTAGTGAAGATAGGCAAGAGGCAATAGGCAATAGGCAAGAGCGGGGTTAGATATGTGTAATTAATTTTGCTTAGGTACTTAATCAGTGAACTGAAAGCTCACATCTGATAACTGATAACTGATAACTGATAACCTCTATCCCCCTAGATCTCTAGATCTCTAGATTACGGTAATAGGATCGCCGACTTTAATTGTACCTGTCTTTTCGGGGATGACATTTTCTCCGAACATGATGCCTCCGGGGAAACGGCGAAAAGTGCTTAAGGTTTTTAAAGGTTCTTGCTGGGGATTTCTCCTACCTGTTTCTTGATCGGTGGTGGTGATAATACAGCGACTACAGGGTTTAACCAGAGCATAATTTATCTCTCCAATTGTGATCTTTTGCCAACTACTTTCGCTAAAAGCTCGATCGCTACTAATAACAATATTAGGACGAAAACGATTCATCGGCACCGGTGCAACTAAACGCTGATTTAAGTCCTCTAAAGAAGCAGTATTAGTTAATAAAATTGGATAACCATCGGCAAAGCTGACGGGAGTATGATCATTCCCTGCATAGCGAGGATTCGCAGGACGTGGATAATCGGGAGATTGTCGCACTAAACGACAAGGAATGTCGAGAATTTTCTGGAACCATTCGGCAATTTCATCCCCTTGATCCATGGCTATGGTTTGAGATTCCCAGATTTGAACAGCTCTTTTTTCTCCTGTGAAATTAGGCTGAAAAGTCAGGGAATCTTGAGATGTTTTCAGAGAAAGTTTATCTCCTGTAATCGTGACAGAAACGGTGGCTAACTGCGGATATTCTCTTTGGGTGATAAATTTACCCTTGCCATCCACTAACATCATTTCTCGATCCCAGAGTAAACCTTTAGGAGTCACTTCAGATTGGGATAATTGAATACCTCGACAGGATTTAATCGGGTAGATATAGAGATCAATAACCTGCATTTTCTTTCAGTAGTTCTACATATTTTTTGGCCACATCTTTCCAAGTCCAGAGATTAACTTTATTGGGAATATCTTCGGGGAACAAGCGAGGAATTGGATTGAGGATAAATTGTTCTAAACAGTTGGCTAAACTGTCCGCATCTCCCCTAGGATAGAATTGCACTCTTTCGGGACAATTATATAATTCTACCTGTTCTTGAAACACTTCTAAATCGGAAGCGATAACGGGAATGCCTTGTAAAATGGCTTCCGCTATTGCCAATCCAAAACCTTCGTATTTTGAGGGAAATACCACACAGGAACAGGTTTGATAATAAAACTGCAAGGTTTCATAGTCTTGATAACCTAATCCCTTGATATGACTCTCAAAAATTTCTTGATTTTCCCGATAAAGTCGGGTACATTCTTTGAGATATTCTTGGTATTCTTGAGTTTTGGATTGTTGAGATAATTGCAGATTTCCATTAACTAGATTATCGGTTTCTTTACCGATCAAAACTATTTGAAATTTTAAACCTTGTTTCGCTAGTTTAATTGCCGCTTTGAGCAAAGTTAGATGATCTTTGTAGATACCAAAAGAGGAGGGAAAATAAAAAGTAACTAGCTCACTTTTGACTAAATCACTCTTGGGATGAGACTGCTCGACAAATCCTGCTAAGGGTACAGCTTTTAATTTACTAGCATAGGTAGCATTGGGAAAAACTTTTAAAACATCGTCTTTAGTTTTTTGGGAAATTGTGAAGAGTAGATCGGCCTTATCTAACCATTCTTTTAAGACTTCATTGTAGGGTTCTTGATAGGATTCTGAGTAAGTTAAGGGAGCAAATTGCCAAAAGACATCATAAATAATGCCACTTAAAGTAACCTTGACATTGGGGGGAGAAATCCGATTAGTCATCCCATACAAACAGTGATCAGCTTGGTAACGATTGATAATCTGGTTAATTCTTGATTCGATGCGTAAAAATTCAATTCTACGAGAGAAAAGACGATGAATATAATTCAGTCTTAGGGTTTTGTAAAAATTCGCTATAAGACCATAAAAATAGATTAATTTTGTCTCAAAACTCTGGGGATAAAAATCAAAATTTTCGTAGATAAGTTTATCGCAATCGGGCATTAAAGACTTAAAATATTCAATATCATTACGAGGGAGGATGATAATAATTTGTTCGACGTATTCTAATAAGCTAGGTATTAAAGAGATAATGACTCTTTCTACTCCTCCTTTGCGATAAAACACGATCGGGATGACAATTTTCATAGATTTTCTTGCAGATAGATATCAATAAAAAGATTGATTTTTGACTTGAACCTATTATATGATAGGCTCGAATTGTTCTACTGAGTCGAGAAATCGAGTTAAATTCAAGGAACTAAGACTCTATCACCCATCGCCCCTATTTTCCCTCGATCTTGGAGAAAAAGAGTGTCACAAGCTACTCCATCCCTACAATCTAATCTCAAACAATGGCTAAGGGCCAGCGCACCTTCCCTATTTCAAATTAAACAGCGTTTGAGCGCCCGTCGTTGGCCGAAAAAATCGATCGTTATTTACACAGAAAAATATCGTCCCATGCTTCCGGCGGAAATTTGGCAACGGGGGGCCAGTGGCACCCAGGCATCGGTGGCTTTTTTAGCGCAGGAATGGACGAAACGCGGCTATAAAGTGACGATTTTCGGCAATTGTGAGGGTATGGAAGGGGAAGAGGACGGTATTCGCTATGTTAATTATTACCAGATGAATTGGCAGGATCACTTTGAGACATTGGTGATCTCTCGTCATCCCACCTATTGCCGTCCGGATACCAAGGCAGAACGAATTTTTTTTGATTGGCAAGATATTAAAGTGCCGGCAGCCTCCTATACCCCCGAAATTTTGGCTAGATATGACAAAATTTTCTGTAAAAGCCAATATCAACGGGATTTACTGGATTTCTGTCCCGATAATCAATGTCCGATTGTTCCTAATGGTATCGATACTTCCCTTTTGGCTGTAAGTGAGACGGTGCCAGAAAGCGAGCATCTTCCCTATCGTCTAGTCTATGCCTCTCGTTATTATCGAGGCCTAGAGTCGATGTTAAAGCATGGCTGGCCGATTATCAAGGCGGCAATTCCCGCAGCCGAGTTACATCTCTACTATGGTTTTACTAAACGGGATGAAATTGGCGATCGCAGGGAATGGCGCGATAATTTAATCGCTTTGATTAAAGCTAGTGCGGGGGTAGTTGATCGCGGAATGATCGGTTATCGTCAACTAATCGAGGAAAAAGCGCGCTCTGCTATTCATTACTACGGTTGCACCTATCGTGAGATCGATTGTATTTCTGTGCGCGAGTCGGCAGTGGTGGGTTGTCTGCCAGTGGTGACGGATTTTGCTGTTTTTCGAGAAAAAGACTACTGTGTGAAAGTGCCGGGGGAAGTAACCGATCCGGCTACTCAGGAAGCTATAGCCCGGAAAATCGTCGAATTACTGAAAAATCCCCAGCTTTTAGCCCAAGAGCGCGAAAGATGTCGTCAAATTGCCCTAACTGACACTTGGGAGCGATCGGCCGCCGCTTGGTTAGATGTGATTGAAGCGGATTCTTAGGCAAGCATTTCCTCTAAAACCCTGGCTACCCTTAGGATTAAGTCTTCGCGATCGGGTGCGGCGATGATTTGTAAACCTAAAGGTAGCCGGGATGAACGTTTAATCGGCAAAGAAAGGGCAGGTAAACCGATAAAAGAAAAAGGTTGGGTGAATCTGCCTAAATTAGGTCTAATTAATAGCTCTTGCCCGTCAATAATCATTTTTTCTACTCCTAACGGCGGCGCAATACAGGGAATCGTCGGGGTGAGGATAATATCGACTTCGCTGAAAATCTCTCGCAGACGATCGCGATACCAACGGCGAAAACGTTGAGCCTGTAAATACCAGCTAGAGGGAATTAATGCCCCTGCCAAGAAGCGATCCCGGGTTGCGGGGTCAAAATCCTCTAATCTGGTCTGTAAACGCGGTAAATGCCAATTTGCGCCCTCGGAAGCGGTAATTATATAGGCGGCTGCCCTGGCGCGGGCGGTTTCGGGAATGGTGATTTTTTGGCTCACTCCTAAACGTTCGGCGATCGCTATCACCGCCTCGATTACTTCCGGTTCGGCTCCCTGCTGAAAATAATCATCGGCAAGGGCTATTTTTACGCCCTCTAAGCCATTTAAAGGAGCTTTAAGGTTATTTTTGGCAAAAAGACTCCAAATAGCCGCCATATCCGCCACATTGCCGCTAAAAAATCCCAGATGATCCAAACTACTAACGAACAAAAATAGGCCCTGACGGGATACGCGCCCAAAGGTGGGTTTTAGCCCCACTACGCCACAGCAAGCGGCGGGAACCCTCACCGAACCATTAGTATCGGAACCGAGGGCGAGAGGGACTAAATTAGCGGCAACGGCAGCGGCGGAACCGCCGGAGGATCCCCCCGAGACGCGACTAGGATCGCGGGGGTTGGCAGTGGCCCCATAATGGGCATTTTCGGTGACAAAACCGTAGGCGTACTCATCCATATTGGTCGCCCCCACCAAAACGGCCCCGGCTGCTTCTAGGGTTTGTATAGCGATCGCATCTTGTCCGGCGGCAGGGTGATCTCGATTGATTTTGGAACCGGCAAGGGTGACAATACCCTCGATATCAAAGAGATTTTTGACGGCGAAGGGGACTCCTGCCAAGGGGCCGACGGATTCCCCATTAGCGATCGCTTGATCGATTTTTTGGGCTTGAGCGAGCGCTCTAGGGTGTAAAATGTCGGTAAAGCAATTTAAATGGGTATTTTTCGCCTCTATCTCCGCTAAAGTCCGATTAATAACTTCTAAGGCGCTAGTTTGACGATTTTGGATCGCTCGAGCTAAATTGCTCACAGAAATAGTCATGGTTCAAAGCTGAGGGCGCTTTCCCCGTCATCCTCTAAGGGAAATTCTGTCACTAAACTGGCGATTTCTTGCAAGCGTTGCCAGTTTTCAACCACAGAATTTAAATAGCGATCGGGAATGGTTAAATCTAGGATTTTCGCCATGATTATAACGTATTCTTCTGGGTTATTCATAGATTTCGTTCCGGCTAGAGTGAAGGGGATCAATCGACACCTAGTTAAGCTGTGAAAATTGCTAGGATATAAGAGAAAATCTCCTGTAAATACAATAGCTATCCCTAGGGAGTAAGTATAACTTGAATTTGTTCTTGACCACCGACTCCCTAGGAGCATAACCTGAGATAGGATCCTAAAACTGTATATTGAGATATTTTCCCCTCCTTCACCTCCAGATTAAATTAAACTTATATATGACCAAAAACAAGAGGGAACAAGTCTCCCCTTTCAAGAGAATGACAATTAAAAACTACTGAAGACTGCTGGTAGTCACTGATAACTGGTAACTGATAACTGATAACTGAAATGACCATCTTACAAGACGAAAAACTCCTCTTCACTCCCGCAATACCCCACAGTGATGCCCTTAGAACTATTTTTGCTTTTCCTAATCAGTATTCTGTCGGTATAACCAGTTTAGGTTATCAAATTGTTTGGGCAACTTTAGCCCTGCGATCAGATATACAAGTTAGTCGTTTATTTACGGATTTTCAAGAATCTTTACCCCGTTATCCCGAATTAGTCGGCTTTTCCTTTTCTTGGGAATTAGACTATGTTAATATCCTCTCGCTGTTAGAATCTTTAGAAATTCCCTGTCACAGTCATCAAAGGCAAGATCAGCAGGCGATAATTTTCGGAGGAGGACCAGTTTTAACCGCTAATCCCGAACCTTTTGCCGCTTTTTTTGATGTAATTTTATTGGGAGATGGTGAAAATTTAATTGCTGATTTTATTAATGCCTATCAAGAGGTTAGAAACGCTGATCGCCCGACAAAACTCCGTCATTTAGCCCAGGTTCAGGGGGTGTATGTTCCTAGTTTATATACCGTTAATTATGATAGTCCTGAAGGTGAAATTACGGCAATTCTACCCATAGATAATAATGTTCCTACCTTTGTTAGTAAACAAACCTATCGCAGTAATACCCTTTCAGCTTCTACGGTAGTAACAAAACAAGCGGCATGGGAGAATATTTATATGGTAGAGGTGGTGCGAAGTTGTCCAGAAATGTGCCGTTTTTGTTTGGCTAGTTATCTAACTTTACCCTTTCGTACCGCTAGTTTAGAATCTTTAATTCCCGCCATTGAAAAAGGTTTAAAAGTGACCGATCGCCTGGGTTTATTAGGTGCTTCTGTCAGCCAACATCCTGAATTTGAAACCTTACTCGATTATCTTTTTCAACCAAAATTTGAGGGAGTTAGACTCTCGATCGCTTCAGTTAGAACTAATACTGTCACGGAAAAATTAGCCAGAATTTTATCCCTAAGAGACAGCAAATCAATTACTATTGCCGTAGAAAGTGGTTCCGATCGCTTGCGGGAAATTATCAACAAAAAGTTAGCCAATGATGAAATTATCCAAGCTGCTATTAATGCTAAAGCGGGCGGTTTAAAAGGGATAAAACTCTATGGTATGGTGGGAATACCGGGAGAAGAAGCCGAAGATATTGGGGCAACTGTGGAAATGTTAATAGCCTTAAAAAAAGCCGCCTCTGGACTGCGAATCTCTTTCGGTTGCAGCACCTTTGTGCCTAAATCCCATACTCCTTTTCAGTGGTTTGGAGTTAATAAAATGGCCGAAAAAAGATTAAAATATCTAGAGAAACAATTAGGTAAACAGGGCATAGAATTTCGCCCAGAAAGTTATAATTGGTCAGTGATTCAAGCCCTATTATCTAGAGGCGATCGCCGCTTGACTTCCCTGTTAGAATTAACCCGTGGCTACGGTGATTCTTTAGGCAGTTATAAACGGGCTTTTAAGGAACTAAAAGGACAAATTCCCCCTCTAGATTATTATGTTCATCAACAATGGCGTTTAGAACAGGTTTTACCCTGGAGTCATTTACACGGTCCTTTATCCTCCAATGTTTTAATAAAACATTTAGAAGATTCCCAAACAAAAAGGTAAAGTATCGCTAATAAGCTAAGACGCATTTCAACAATGTCTTGACTATCAGAACCCAAATGAGGTATTCTATCGAGGTAGATCGTATAGTGGTGACATTCAGACTTGAATTAGCATATTAAAAGCAAAAAAATGTTACTTTTATTAACATAAATCTCGATTAAACCATTAATTTAATCTTAGTTGATCAGCCCATGAGCCAGAAAAATGAGACCGTTACCCTGCTTTTAGCCCTGCTGATTACCCTAATATTTTTTGGGGCTGGTGGTTGGTGGTTATACAATCGTTTTCAAGGATCAAATAACCCAACCAATCTTTCTGAAATCGAGAAAATATCACCAGAGCAAAAATCGGTATCGCCACAAGCAAGATTTAGTCAAGGTGAAAACTTATTAATAGTTGAAGGGGCTTCTTCTGACAAACAAGCCGCCATACAAGCTCTCGGGAAAGGAGACTTTCAGCAAGCAGTTTACCTCCTAGAAAAATCCCTGAAAACTAATCAAAATGATCCTGAAGCTCTCATCTACTTAAATAACGCCCGTATTGGTCAAGCTAAGTCCCATAGTATCGCCGTTTCCGTGCCAATTGGTAGCAATGTCAACACCGCCCTAGAAGTTTTACGAGGAGTTGCCCAATCTCAAAATCAAATCAATCAAACTGGAGGAATTAATGGCACTCCTTTAAAAGTTCTTATTGCTGATGATGCTGATAATCCCGAAATTGCCGCTCAAATTGCCCAAAAATTAACGGCTGACAACAGCATTTTAGGAGTAGTAGGACACACTAGCAGTGACACCTCTTTAGCGGCGGCCGCTATCTATCAAAAAGCAGGATTAGTAATGATTTCCCCCATCAGTACCTCAGTTAAACTCTCCAATTTTGGTGACTATATCTTTCGTTCTGTTCCCAGTGATTTTGTGGCGGCACGGGCATTAGCCGAATCTAGCTTACAAAAAATTCCTAACGTCAAAGCAGTGGTATTTTTTAACTCCCAAAGCAATTATAGTCAATCCCTAAAATCTGAATTTACCACCGCTTTAGGATTAGGAGGAGGTCAAGTGGTGAGTGAATTTGATCTATCTTCCCTCACTTTTACCCCTTCTAAAAGCCTCCAACAAGCTCAACAGGAGGGAGCAAATCTCATCGCCCTTCTTGGGGATAGTGGTACCCTAGATAAGGCTTTGCAGGTGGTTCAGATCAATGGCCAAAAATTACCGATTGTGGCGGGTGATGACGTTTATAGCCCCAAAACTCTGGATGTAGGCGGAAAAAATGCCCTTGGCATGATTGTCGCTGTCGCTTGGCATTTGGGGGCTAATCGGAACAATCCTTTTGTGAATAATTCCCGCCAATTGTGGCAAGGAGACGTAAATTGGCGCACTGCTACCGCCTATGACGCTACCCAGGCTTTAATCGCTGGAATTAAGGCAGAATCTAGCCGAGAGGGAGTTCAACAGGCGTTAAGAAGCAGTGATTTTTCTGTCCCCGGGGCGACTAATCCAGTGCGATTTTTACCGTCTGGCGATCGCAATCAATCCGTGCAATTAGTGGTAGTTAAACCAGGTTCTCGTTCTAGTTTTGGGGTAGATTTTGTGCCAATTTCTCGATAAAATGACAACTAAATCAAGATGACTTATATGTTAGAAACTCCCCCCAAATATTCTGTTCTTGGTTTACCGGTTCATCTCCTCGATAACTACAGTCGTTGGTTAATCGATCGCCTCTATCAAGGTTTTGGTTCCCACGTTGTCACTCTTAATGCAGAAATGGCAATGTTAGGGGAAAATGATGCCAAAGTAGCCCAAGTTATTCGGGAAGCAGATTTAGTTATTCCCGACGGCGCGGGGATTGTCATTTACTTAAAATTAAGAGGCAGAAAACAAACCCGCTGCCCCGGTATTGAATTATCAGAATCCTTAATTACTGAGTTAGGAATGCAGGGAGAAAGTTCTCCTATTGCTTTTTTTGGTGGTAAACCGGGGATTACGGAACAAGCGGCAAGTAATTGGCAAAAAAAGATACCTAATATCCGTATTCTGGCTAACCACGGTTATCTATCCTCCCAGGAAATGTCCGATTGGATCGAGGTATTAAAAGATCAACAACCGCGGTTAATTTTAGTTGGTTTGGGAGTACCCCGACAAGAATATTGGATTAGGGAACATCGCCATCTCTGTCCCCAAGCTATCTGGGTAGGTGTGGGGGGCAGTTTTGATATCTGGTCTGGTACAAAAATCCGCGCCCCTCGCTTTTTCTGTGACAATAATTTAGAGTGGTTGTATCGACTCTATCAGGAACCTTGGCGCTGGAAAAGAATGTTAGCTTTACCTAAATTTTTCTGGCGCTCTCTTTTTTATTCCTAGTAATAGTTAGTATAAATTCTTTTCGATAAAGGCAATCACTCGCTCTAATCCTTCCCGTGTTTTTAAGTTGGTGAAGATAAAGGGTTTATCCCCGCGCATCTTTTTGGCATCTCTATCCATCACTCCTAAATCTGCCCCCACCATCGGGGCTAAATCTATTTTATTGATTACCAATAAATCCGATTTGGTGATACCAGGTCCCCCCTTGCGAGGGATTTTATCTCCGGCTGCCACGTCAATCACATAGATGGTTAAATCTACTAATTCGGGGCTAAAGGTTGCCGCTAAATTGTCCCCACCACTTTCCAGAAAAATTAGCTTTAAGTTAGCAAATTTTCTCTCTAACTGTTCAATGGCAACTAAGTTAATTGAGGCATCCTCGCGAATAGCTGTATGGGGACATCCTCCCGTTTCTACTCCTAAAATTCTTTCCGGGTCTAAAGCTTGCGATCGCAATAAAAATTGGGCATCTTCTTGAGTATAAATGTCATTGGTGACTACGGCGATCGGATATTGATCCCGCAAATTTTTACACAGGGCATCGAGCAGGGCTGTTTTTCCTGAACCCACTGGACCGGCAATTCCCACGCGCAAGCAAGACATAGTTTTTTCGGGAAAAAGTGAAAAGGAAAGGGTTAAAAATTTTGGGGCTATCCGATAGAAAAAAGAGGGGTTCGCAGGGCGACACGGATTCCCATTATAATAAAAGGTTAACACAAATCTGAGAATTTGTCAAGCCCTTTTGTCAATAAATTTGGGGAAATTATCGGCAAAAAGATCACCAAAAGTCAGTGATTTGGTAGCCAAAATCCGTTAACATCTGCCTAAATAGGGGTAAACTTAAACCGATAACATTACTGTGACATCCCTCTAATCTTTCCACGAATAGACCCCCCTTTCCTTCTAGGGCAAAACAGCCGGCACATTTGAGGGGTTCTTCGGTGTCAACATAGGCAATAATTGTTTCATTGCTGATATTGGCAAAGTGAACTTTAGTAATCCCACAACGAGTCAAGGTTTGATGATTAACTCGATCAATTAAAGCATGACCTGTATAGAGTGTACCCACCCGACCGCGCATTTTTTGCCAACGATTGATCGCTTCTGATTTATCCTTGGGTTTGCCATAGACTTCCCCCGCTACTTCTAAGACGGAATCACAACCAAGAATTAATCCTGTATCAAATTGGGGGGCGATCGTTTGCGCTTTACATTGGGCTAAAGTTTGGACAAGATGGAGAGTATCATCGGCATTAATTGTCGATTCATCAAAGTTACTCACTCGCACAATCGGATCGATTCCTACCATTTGTAAAAGTTTTTTACGCGCAGGAGAAGCGGAAGCAAGAATCAAGGGAATGGACATAGTTTTTTCAGTCAAAAGAGATAGGAGATAGTTAGGTAGGGTGGGTTAGGCAATGACAAATTATTAGAATTAATTATTAATTGATCTATTGGCCGTAACCCACCATCAGTTATCAGTTTTTTAGCTATTTCTGCTAAGAATTGGCAGGATTTTCGGGGGGAAAATAACGATCTAAAATCTCAACCATGCGTGATTCTCTTTCTTCAATTTTGTCAAATCGATTGTAAAAATCTGACTGAACCTCATAAAAATCCGACATCGATCGAGTTAATTGTCCTAGCAGTTGATCAAGTCCCCGTCTGTCTTTTTCCCATTCTTTTTTAGACTCAGCAAGACTATTAGTTAACGCTTCGATCGATTTAGCGTTAGAATTAGCGATCGCTCTAGTTTCTTTTAATCCCTGATTGGTTTCCTGTAGTCCTAATTTAATCTCCTGTAATCCTAATCTAATCTCCTGTAGTCCTGATTTAATCTCCCGTAGTTCTGTTAGGGTATTTTCAGCAAGAGATTCGAGTCTATCTAGTCTATTTTCTTCCGAGTTACTCATATTCAGTTACTGGTTATCAGTGATCAGTTACCAGTAATCAGTTATCAGTTACCACACTCCACTTCCCCACCGATTACTGATCACTGATTACTGTTCACTTTTTTAGGATTCGGTCGTCAGGAGATTACTTTTATTTATTATATTTCCCCTATTGCCTATTGCCTGTTGCCAGTTTCCCTAACTAACCGAGAAAGAATCAACGATAGTTTCAAAGAGTTCTTGAATTTGAGTCCAACGTTTTTGGGAAGTGGAAAGATTAAAAGAATAGAGTTTATTATTATTAACCGTGACGCTGGCCAGATTATGACGTTCTTGGCCGTTGGCTAATTTAACTTGATATTCGAGGATATAATAATCTTGTCCGTCGATTTGATGGGATTCTGAGCGAATTAATTCTACTTCCTTATCGAGATTGGGGTTAAGACTATTATTTTTCAGGAGACGATAGCCAACTTCCGAGGGTGTCCCTAAATCTGTTAAGGTTTTATTGTCGGGGACGGGGTTGATAATAACGCTTAAATTTTCGCTCGTTTCGATCAAGTCATGAAAAACCACATCTACTCCCGCAACTTTTTTCACATCCACCTGCGTCCAACCCTTAGGATATAAAAATTGATAGCCTTGGCTGCCACTGGTGTATCCTTGCAGTCCAGCGATGGGAGTTGTACAACCGGTGAAGAGGAGGGTGGTAATTAGGAGGAAAGTCGCCAAAAGAGATTTAATCATGATATTTTGACCTGTAAGTAGGGCTGTTTAATTTTACCTTGAATTGTTTAGGTGAACGGATTATGAAAATTAAGAAAAAATTGACAATTATTATAGCTATAGCGACTTTTTTACTGACTATCTCTCCCCTAAGCGCTCAAACTACCGCTAACCCCGTGAAAGCTGTAGAATTTTATAATCGGGGGGTGGATCGTTTAACCGCAGGGGATTACTCAGGGGCGATCGCAGATTTTACTCAAGCTCTACAATTAGAACCGAAGGATGCCGATGCTTATTATAATCGCGGCTATGCGGAGTTAGTTCTCGGCCAGTACGAGCGAGCGATCGCAGATTATACCCAGGCCTTGACAATCAACTCTAATTATGTTAACGCTCTCGGTAATCGTTGTTATGCCTATTATCTGACGAAAAAATACGAGGCAGCCGTGGAAGATTGCACAAAAGCGATCGCTTTAAACGGAAATTTTGCTGATTTCTTTATTTATCGCGGTAATGCTAAGGATGACTTGGGAAGACACCTAGAAGCGATCGAGGATTACACAAAAGCTTTGAGTTTACAGGGAACTAGAGGACAGGATCGCATTTTCTATAATCGCGCCCTGTCCTATAACCGAGCCGGACAGCAGGAAATGGCTTTAAGGGACTATGATGAGAGTCTGAAAATCAATGCTAATTTTGCCGAAGCGTACCACAATCGGGGTTTGACCTATTATAAATTGGGAAACAGGGAAAAAGCGATCGCTGATTTAGAGGAGGCGGCCCGTCTAGCGTTATCTCAGGGTAAACAGGGGACTGCGGCTAAGTCTCAGTCAGCAGTGGCATTAATTCAGGGTCAAAAGCCTTAAAATAGGGAGTAGTTGTGATATTAGCGGTAAAGAGGAGTGAAAGGGGCTAAATCGCAACTACGAGGGACTAAATTTTAGCCAGCTTGAGATGCGTAAAAAGCGACGGCTAACAGTCCACCGACAAGTGTGATCGCAGCAACACCCCAGAAAAGATAATTACGTTGTTGCGATTTAGTCGGGGGAGCCGCTTGATAAACTTTCGGTTCGGCGGCGAAATTATTTAAGCGTCCACCTTCTTCGTTTGTATAAGGCATAATCAAAACCTCAAATATGACAATTTTTCAGGAAAAAAATCCTCTTATTACAATACTACAACATATTAGTAACCGAGTCGGGGATGTGGGAAATTCTCACGGGGATAACAATTCTTAGTCTGGGGGTAACTGCCGGACTCTGCTATTTTTATTTGCGATCGCATTTCCAATGATTGAAACTGCGAAAACAAGTTAAAAAAGGCTAATCATACCAAATCCGTTTTTAATACTATAATAATGATCCTTGAATATAAGTATTGCTTCTTTCTTTTTTAAATCTTTTAAATCTCTCTGCAGCTATCTCGCAATAGTCTGGTCGAATTTCAAAACCCACAAAAATTCTTCCTAATCCCAAGGCCGCTATTCCCGTGGAACAAGAACCAGCAAAGGGATCAAGAATTATTTCTACCGGATTAGATGAAGCTTGTATAATTCTCTCGACAATTGCTAAAGGAAATTGTGCGGGATGTCCGGTTCTTTCCTTAGAACTGCGCTTTTCTCCTGTAGTGACTTTAGGAACTTCCCACACATCAGAAGGATTTTTACCGAGGGGATTACAACGATATTTACCATTTTTCTTTTGATTGGGATACTTAACGTTAGGGTCACGAATATTATCTAAGTTAAAAGTATATTCTTGGCAATTTTTGAGATAAAAAAGCCATTTTTCATTGCGAGGACTAAGACGATTTTTTGTAGAAACACCAGCCCCATATTTCCAGACAATTTCTTGTAAAAGATAAAAGGGAGACTTATCCCAAAGAAGATAGGGAATCGGAACACATAATCCCTTTTCTGGTACTTCTAAATAACCAACATTTAGCCACAAAGCGCCGTTATCTTGAGTAATCTGATAAATTTGCCGCAGCCAATTAGCACACCAATCAACATAGTCATTGATTGAAAGAACTCGTTCATATTCTTTGCCAATATTATAAGGTGGTGATGTAACAGTGAGGTCAATTTTTATGTCACTATGAGATAGTTTAGACAAAAAGTCTGTGGCATCTCCTTGATAAAGAATAAAGCCGTTGTCCGAGTAAAAAGGTTGACCAAGATGACTAACCAGAATTTCTTTAAGAAAATTAAATTTGTTGGCTCTATCTTTTTCTAACTCTGGAGAAAATGGCTGTAGTAAGGAGGAAGGAGCAATCTGAGTTGATTGATGATCAACAATTCCCTCTGCTAGATAAGAGTTTTGTTCCTTGCTGGCAATTGGACGAGACTCATCTTCCCTAGACGATAGTTTTTTTTGTTTCCGCTGGGACTCTACAACCATAATCTCAAAGGACAGGTAAGTATTTTGATAGTTTTAATTATGCCCTTATTTTACCAAAATATCACTGGAGTTGTGCTTAATTTAATAACTTTTGTAATCATTCTCCTTCCCTTACCCTGGATGGGGGGGTAAAACCCCACCAAGAGTTAAAGATTGACTGATAAAGCAGCGAGTTTTCCTTGAAAAATCTCAACTGAGTAGATTGATAATTAGGGTATGCACCCGAAAATTATCCCTAAAATGGTGGTAAATAACCCATGGCATTTTTGACTCGATCGAGAGTTTGATTGGCCACCGCTTCTGCTTTGAGACGACCTTGGCGTAAAACTGTGGCTAAATAATCTTTATCCTCTCTAATTTGAGCGTATTTTTCCTGAATAGGTTTCAGAGATTCTATGGTAACTTCTGTTAACATCGGTTTAAATTGTCCCCAACCTAAATCGGCACATTCTGATGCGACCACCTCTTGACTTTTTGCCGATAAAATGCTATAGAGAGTTAATAAATTATGGCATTCGGGCCGTTCTGGATCATCGAAAGTTAAACCCTTAACTAGATCGGTTTTACAGCGTTTAATTTTCTTGGCAATGACATCGGGACTATCGAGAATATTAATCCGACTCATCTCGGAAGGATCGGATTTAGACATTTTATTCCGGCCATCGGTTAAACTCATCACCCGCGCTCCTTCCTTGCGGATCATCGGATCGGGAAGTTTTAAAATTGGTTGTTTCGGTTGCCCAAAAAGATGATTAATTCTAACGGCTATATCGCGGGTTAATTCTAAATGTTGTTTTTGATCTTCTCCCACGGGTACTTTATCAGCATCGTAGAGGAGGATATCGGCAGCCATTAGTACGGGATAATCGAGTAAACCTGTGCCAACATTTTCCCCCTGTTTAATCGCTTTTTCTTTAAATTGAATCATATCGGTTAACCAATTTAAAGGGGTGATACAATTCAATAACCAAGTTAATTCTGTATGAGCTTTAACGTGGGATTGGACAAAGATAGTCGCATATTCTAAATCAATTCCGCAGGCTAAATATAAGGCGGCAATTGCTAAAGTATCCTCCGCAAGAGTGGCGGGATTATGGGGAACGGTGATCGCGTGTAAATCGACCACACAAAAGAAATTATCGTAGTCTTTTTGTCCCTCCACCCAATTGCGGATCGCACCGAGATAATTGCCTAAATGTAAATTGCCAGTTGGTTGCACACCAGATAAGATTCTTTGTTTACCCATAACTCATGCGATCGCTTTTTATCATGATTTCATTGTATCAGTTTTTGCCGCTAATTTCATCCTAAATCCAATTGGGAAAAATCATTCTCAGATAATAATCCCGCACTGACAGGGGAATGCCTAAATAAATTGGTAGCCAATGGACAAAAGCAAAAATTATCAAAATTATCAGCGAGCGCGAGCCATTTTTATAAATAGGACTGGAACTTTCTAAACCATCGGCTAAGAGCCAAGCTAGGGCAATCCAAGTGAAGCTATAGGCAGCCATATAATGATAGAGAAAGGTACAGCGACTAATTTTTAACCAGGGCAGCAGATTGGCAATATAGTTACAGATAAGATAGGCGGAAATTACTCGCTCTTTTCGGTTAAATAATCGACTAAAAACCACTAGAATTGCTCCCGTAGAAAACCACCATAAAAACGGATTTCCCATAGCGTGAACATCATAAATTTTATCACCTACTCTCTCAAAATAATAAGCCACCGGTCGTCCCATTACTAACCAACTATACCAGGGAGAACAATAGGGATGGACATCAGATTGATTACCTTTTATTCTCTGATGAAATGACCAAATTTCTTGATGTACTTGCCAAAAATTATATTGATGGTTGACGAGAAGATGCGGTATCCACAGCAAACTATAGGTAACAAGAGGAAAGACAATTAAGGCGATAAAAATGTCCTCTAATCTCAGGTTAGTTGCCTTTGTCCAAAGATGATCTTTTGACTGCTCTTGATTAAATAATTTTATTAACCAAGCAATACCGATAAAAATAAATATTCCTAGTAAAAATCCTAAGCCATTCCATTTAATATTTGCCGCTAAACCGAAACAAACCCCCGATAATAATAGCCAATTGAGTTTCTGATTTTTCTGGAGTGCTAATAAAAAAAATAATTGTCCAGACAAACCGAATAAAATCAAGTAAATATTATTGAGAGCATAGCGGGATTCCACCAGAAATAATCCGTCTAAACTGGCGAGGAAAGTTGTGATTAAAAATACAGTTTTTCTCCGAGTTAATTGATAAGCAATTCCCCCAATAATTAGGGGAATAAAAGAACCAGTCAAAGCATTTAACCAGCGATAACTAAAAGTTGAGCGCAGGGAACCTGTTAAATTATTAATGGTTTCAGGATCGGCAGGAAAATGGGAACCAATCCAGATACTAATAGCAATTAAATATTGACTTAACGGTGGATGAGACTGGAAAAATTCTTTACCGATTAGATATTCATTGCCGTATTTAGCATAATAAACTTCATCGAAAACAAGTGTATTAAATTGACTGAGATTCCAAAATCTTATCGCCAGAGAAAATAAAAATATCGCTAGGATAGATAGGTTAAATTTTACTTGAGAATTCATGGAAAATAATAGTTATTATAACTGGGAATTTTCTGTTAAACGCGAGCGAAATTCTTTGACAGCCAAACGGGGATTAGGATGGTTGACGTATTCGGCTAATAATTCTAAATTTAAATCTGGTAATAAAGCACTTTTAGGGATTAAAATATATTCGCCATTCTCTTGCAAAGAATAGATTTTTAACTGATTATCTTGCCAAAACCAAACCTCTTGAGTTCCTAATCTTTGATAAACTTCTAAAACTTTCAGGCTGCCACTGGTTAAGATTATTTCGATCGCCAAATCAGGAAACTCTTTTTCTGTAAATAAACAAAAACATTTGTCAGGTTCTTTTCCCGCTTCTTTTTCCTGTTTTCGCAAAGTGGTGGAACCTAATCCCCAGAAATCAATTTCAGCATATTCTAAATAAGCTTCTACTAATCTACCAATATCTTCTTTACTAACTTCGTGACGACGACTAGGAGCCATAATTTCTACCATTCCATCTAAGTAAGTAATGCGATAACTGGAACTATCTTCTAAATGTTTTAATAGGGTTTCGTACTGTTGCCAATTAACCCCAGAAA
Source organism: Microcystis sp. M061S2 (assembly GCF_020245605.1). Lineage (NCBI taxonomy): Bacteria > Bacillati > Cyanobacteriota > Cyanophyceae > Chroococcales > Microcystaceae > Microcystis > Microcystis sp. M061S2. The sequence continues at coordinate 30,385 of NZ_JADBUP010000064.1, forward strand.
TAAACATTCTTTGTTCAGGATCATTCGCTTTTAACTCGAAATCTTCTAATCCTTGTAACCGAATCGTAGTCATCATAAAATTAATTACCTCATCTATTTTACTTAATTACTCAGGAAGACTTATTTTGATTTCTTCTGGCGTTAATTTTAGCGCGTAAAATCCTCACTTTATAGGGATCGGCATCTTTTCGCCACAGAATCTGATAGCCTTTGATTGTAGCACAATGCTCCTCTAAACATTTTTGCCAACCCTGTAAACGTTCGATCGCTTTTCTATCTTCTAACAATCCCCAATCCTTTTCTAATTGAGTTAAGCGAACTAATTTATCATAGTTGGGATAATTAGCCGTTACTAAAAGCTCTTTTTCGTGTAAAATTGGCGGATTAGGACTATCCCGATAATCGCGAAAACTAAAATCAGCGGAACCTAAATATACATCCATGCTAGTAGCTAAAATCGGATGGATTTCTGTATCAAAATCGGGGTAATAGAGATAGGAAATTTTGGGTTGACGAAAGGATAAACGAATAACATTAGCATTTTCTAACCGTCCGATAGTTTGACTAGCACAACCTTCATATAAGCGTAATAACATCGGTAATTTTTCCAGAATGCTAATATGAATAGTTAGGGAATAACGGGAAAGTTTGCCTAAAGAACTATTTTCACAAGTACGAGCGATCGCTGGCAGATTTCCCGCACTTATTAACACTTCTTCTGCTAAAGCGCAAGCATTGCGATAACTGCCAAATAAAGCTTTAAAATCGGCACGGGTAGCGGGGGATAATTCCCGTACTTTCGGACAGTGGCTAAATTGACTTAAAGCTAAATAAAGTAAAAGATCGGCGCGTCTTTTATCGGCAATTATCTCCCAGTCTTCCGCTTCTGTTACTTGTAGAATCACTTGAAAAGCTCGTCTAAAAGTGCCAAATTCTGCCTTAATTTCTTCCTCTTGTAATAATTCTCCTGCGACGGGTAAACGTCCCTGCTGGGTGTAAAATTCCATTAGGGGAGTCAATAGATCTTCGTAATCTTCAAAGCGTTTGAGATGGGTTTTAATTTTAGGAGTGGTAGTGCGGGAACGACATCTCGATAAACGAAAAGTTTCCGCTTTTTCTTCCTCTCGAAAAACTAGATAAATTCCCAAAGTTATCGGAATAGAATCAACCCCCAAAGTGTTATCAATATACTGTTTTAGTTCTTCCTGTTGATAGTATTTTTGAAAGGTATTGCGACGGGTTATAATTCCATCTTCATAAGCCATTAAACCCCGTTCGCTATCATCAATTAAAATCTGTGCTGAAACAATTAAAACTTGACGGGTTAATTGCCAAGCTTTTAATAAAGCTTCCTGCCGTTCTTCGGCGGATTCAATAACATTAATTACATAGCCTAAATTAACAATATCAGATTCAATTAAAGGACTATCGGGACGATAATAAGGATCCCAACCTTCACTTTGATAACCCTGTTCAGCTATGCGTTCTATATCACCTCCATAACCACAACCGTAATCAAAAAAAGTGGTTTCAGGAAGAAATAATCCCGCCGCTAATGCTAATCTTGTCGGACGAGAAAGGGTTTTGCGAACAAGAGCGGCTTTGTGGCGATCAATTATTATCGATTTTTCCTTTTGTCCCTCTAGATTACAAACTAAATAATCTCCTGCAAAATCAAGGTGATGCTTTCTTAAAAGCCGTTGCCATTCCTGTTTAGTACCGATGGGATAAGAACTGTTTAAAAGTCCTAAAGCACTCTCGATTTTTGTGAGATGCTCGAATTCTTGATAAAGAGGATAGTCCCTAGTAACAAAAGTTTCTTTTCGGTGTAAAATGGGCGGATTATCAGCATTTTGATAATTCCATTCACTTAAGATTAATGTCCCCAGATCTACCACTAAACTTTTAGTTAAAACTGGGTGAGGTTCCCGATCAAAATCGGGATAAAAAAGATAGGATATTTTCGGTTTATCGGTGCTAAATTTAATTATTGTTGCCTCGGATAAATGCTGATTAATTCTTGCTTGTTGTTCGTAATTCTGGAGGATAGGATCCAATTGATGTAATGCTTCTCGATGAACATAAAGCGCCCCCGGTAATAGTTTACCGATGGGACTAACTTGACACAGTTGCACGATTACGGCGAAATTCTCAGCCATGGCAATTAATCTGTCTAATAACAAATTCTAGAGACAGAAAAAACTAAATAAATCTAGTTAAATGAACCCGATAGCGCTCTTTTTTTGTCACAGTAACCTCACCCACTTCTAGACGACCTTTTCCCCGAAAAGAAATCAAATCACCGGTTTTAACATTATAACTAGATTGACTGATATCTTTCCAGTTAACTCGCACATCTCCGGCACTAATTGCCTCGGCCATTTTACTGCGAGAAATGCCAAAACCCGCCGATGCAATCGCATCTAAACGTAAGGAAGCTTCCACAGTATTAATTTCTTTTTTTTGCGGGGGTCTAACTTTTAATTCCGTCAAAGGAATCGGGCTAGTTTTCACGGGAACCGAACGCACTTGTCGCAAATTAGCAGATAAAAAATCTGCCAATTCAGGCACTACAATCGCCTGCGCTCCTCGCTCACCTAAAACGATTATATCGCCGACTTTTTCCCGGACGATCCCTGTCCCCAACATTGCCCCTAAAAAATCCCGGTGGTTAGCGGTATCAAAAAGAAAATTACCGGCAATATCAAGGGCAGATAGGGGAATATCTGTCACCGTCAAAGGTAGATCAACTCTAGCAATACCGAGGCGCTGTCTTTCTGCTTGGGGATAACCGCCCCATTTCTGCATTGACACATCGGTTAAACGCTGAAAAACCCGTTCTACTTCTGCCAGAACTGCGGGAGAAAGAAAGTCTGTCACCGTCACTTCCCAAGTCTTAATCGCTTGTTCGGCTTTATCAATAACTTTCGCTATTTCCTCGCGGTTTTCAACACCCTTTAGTAATTCTTCTCTTGGTAACATTGTTTTCTGGTAATTAATCAAAAATTCTTAGGAAAAAATCAGATGAACCATAACTTATTCCCGATAACCGTTCATCTTTCTAGGGCGTATCCTTGCAGATTTTCGGGGTTAAATTGACGGAGGATAAGAGTCGCTTGATTTTTTAGGTTTTCCGAACCCTGCACGATAATAATATATTTTCCAGCACCGAGACGATTGCGATAGGGAAGTGCATCGCCACTGCCGGACGATAAACCCACGCCACCACCGACGAAAATACTGCCCATCGCCCCCCCAATCGCCCCGGCAATACCGCCGACGATATGATTGCCCGGTTCTCCGGCCCAATCAAAGGTATGCAATCCCGTAATCAGGTTAAAAAGGTAGCCCCCGGCAAAACCGAAGGGAATTAGCCAAAAAGCCATGAGAGTGGCCCGTTTTTTGGCTTGTTGAAAGGGATCGATCAAACCGAACTCATCGGCACTTTTATAGCCGCGACCGAGAATGGTCACTTGAGATTGGGGAATTCCCGCCTTTTCCAGGGCAACGGAAGCTTCTTCTGCTTGTATGCGATCAGCTAACACGGCAATGAGATAATTCATATTCTCCAACTTTTCAGGCTATCTTCATCTCCTATTGTAAGGATTTTGGGGACTGAAAAGCCGATCGATCGAGAAAATATTCAAGGGGATGCGTTAGTCAATCTTAGATAGGATTGATTAATGTGGAATTATTAGCAATTCAAGAAATTGCTCTATCTTGGTTATTTCTGGCACTAATTAACCCTAAAGATCGAGGAAGAGATGCGCGGCAGCTTATTAGTTAAAACCGACTTGACTGCTGAAATAAGGAATTGATTCCCTGACCGAAGATTGACTTCTCTCTTGTGTTTAGTTGTGGCGCTGGGATTCCTAACCGTTGTATGATGGAAAAATGCGAAGACTCACAATCACTCGACCCGACGACTGGCACCTTCATCTCCGCGATGGTGCGGCACTGAAAGCGGTTCTACCCCATACGGTGCGTCAGTTTGCCCGTGCCATTATCATGCCAAATTTAAAGCCCCCAGTGCGCTCGGTGGCCGATGCCGCCTCCTACCGCGAGCGCATTCTGGCAGCAGTTCCAGAGGGTCAACAGTTCGAGCCACTGATGACACTATATCTCACCGATAATACCAGTCCCGAAGAAATCATGGCGGCGAAAGCCTCCCAGTTTGTCAAAGCGGTGAAATACTACCCAGCCGGTGCGACAACTAATTCCGACTTGGGGGTGACGGACCTTCGTCGGTGCGATGGCGTTTTGGCAGCGATGGAGCAGGTAGATATGCCGCTACTACTGCACGGAGAAGTCACCGACGGTGATATTGATGTGTTCGATCGAGAGAAAGTGTTCATTGAGAAGCACTTGCTCCCACTGATAACGAGATTTCCGAAACTGCGCGTCGTGTTTGAACACATTACCACTGCCGACGCGGTTAAGTTTGTTCTATCTGCTAACAACAACGTCGCCGCCACAATTACGCCCCAACATTTATTGTTTAGCCGAAACATTCTCTTTACCGGTGGCATTCGTCCCCATTTTTATTGCCTGCCGATTTTGAAACGAGAGGATCATCGTTTGGCACTTTTGCAAGCGGCAACATCGGGCAATCCCAAGTTTTTTCTAGGGACCGATAGCGCGCCCCATTCTCGCTACAGCAAGGAAAGTTCCTGTGGCTGCGCGGGTTGTTATTCGGCTCTGCACGCCCTAGAGTTGTACGCAGAAGCCTTTGAGAGTGTCGATGCAATTGAGCAACTGGAAGGGTTCGCCAGCTTCCACGGTCCAGATTTCTATCAACTCCCCCGAAATACCGAACAAATCACCTTAACCAAAACCCCTTGGCGCATTCCCGATGAATTGCCATTTCCCGAATCCGGACTGGTGCCGTTACGAGCGGGTGAAGAGATAAGCTGGCAATTAGGGGAATAGAAAACCGCCAGTCTTGGTAGTTGCGGTCAAGAATTCAAGATTAGTTATTTCCCATGACAATGAGGAGGATCGATAACATTGGCAAAAATTGCCCAAAACACCATGAGCGGCATCGGCAATAAACAGATTAGCCATTGATGACCGGTTAGGGTCGCCGTTGCAAACAGACTGTTCATCACCCCCCATTGGCTAAACAAAATTTGTAGGGCAACAGCAGCCACAATCCCCAAAATTAGGATTGGTGCATTAGTAATCGAGGTTGACTGACGACGCAGGTAGTTAACTAGGCTCATCCCTAATTGGCTGATACTGAGCAGATAGATAACCCGTGCTGCCACAAGGGATTGAATTGCCATTGTGCGGGCAACGGCAATATCTCCTGTGGTCGATTTAGCCCACTCAAACATACCAAAAATCAGAATCCAGTTAAACAATGAAACAGCCAAAATTCGGCGCAATAGTTTTTTGGTGATCAAAGGTTCATTGGGATTGCGTGGTGGTGACTGCATAATGCTGGGGGATTTTGCTTCAAAGGCCAGGGGAACAGTCATCGTGACCGAGTTGATCATGTTCAACCAGAGTACTTGTAGGGAGAGAATCGGTAAATCTCGTGCCAGTAAAGTACTGATCAGAATGGTCATCGATTCGCCACCATTGACAGGTAAGAGAAAGGAGATCGCCTTGCGTAAGTTTTGATAAACGGTGCGTCCTTCTTCGACAGCGGCCTTGATCGAGGCAAAGTTATCATCAGTGAGGAGCATATCAGCAGATTCCCTGGCGACTTCCGTTCCTCCTTTCCCCATGGCAATGCCGATATCGGCCTGCTTGAGAGCCGGCGCATCATTAACACCATCGCCCGTCATCGCCACGATTTCTCCTTGAGACTGGAGTACTTCCACCAGTTGCAGTTTTTGGGTAGGGGCAACCCTGGCAAATACCGATCCATCTTCAACCGCTCGGGCCAGTTGATGATTATCCATTTGCGCTAATTCTTTTCCCTCAAATGCTAAGACTTGTGCTGCCGTTTCAATGCCCATCCGTTCCGCGATCGCCCGTGCCGTGACAAGATGATCACCAGTAATCATCTTGACCCGAATCCCGGCAGTTTGACAGGCATGAACGGCAGCGATCGCCTCTGGACGAGGCGGGTCAATCATGCCCTGTAATCCTAGAAAAACCAAGCCTGTTTCGATATCCTCATGGTCGATAGAATGCTGATGAGAAGCGGCTGCTTTTTTGGCGAAGGCAAGCACCCGTAAACCCTGCTCTGCCATCGTTTCTACCGCTTGCTCGATCTGTTGGGCGTTCAGCGCGGTCATCTGACCATAGCGATCGATCATCTGGGAACAACGACGCATCAGCGACTCAACCGATCCCTTGACATAGATCAGGCGAGGTATCCCATCATGCAGGGTTGCCATGTATTGGTACTCAGATTCAAAGGGAATTGCATCTAATCGTGGGGTTAAAGACAATAGCCCCAATTGACTGAGACCTGCTTTGGCGGCGGCCGCAATCAGCGCCCCTTCCGTAGGATCCCCCACCACTGACCAATCTTCTCCCGTTTGTTTTAGCCCGGAGTCATTACAAAGCAAACCAGCTACCAGACAATCCCCTAGGGCCGGGGGCAATTCGTCCGCAAATGGGCTGCCAGGGTTGCCATCGGTGATCAGACTAATTTCGCCCTTGGGACTATAGCCACCACCACTAACGGCGTAATATTGCCCCTCGGTATAAATGGACTGTACAGTCATTTGATTTTCCGTTAGGGTTCCGGTTTTGTCGGAACAAATGACGGTCGCACTCCCCAATGCTTCCACTGCGGGCAGTTTACGAATAATCGCATGACGACGGGCCATGCGGTTGACCCCAATGGCCAAGGTAATCGTTACCACTGCCGGCAGCCCTTCTGGAATCGCACTCACTGCCAGGGCAACGGCAGCTTCAAACATATCGATCCAAGATTTCCCCCGTCCTAACCCGATGGCAAAGGTCAAGGTTGCTAGGGTCAAAATTGCGTAAAGTAGGGTGCGGCTAAATTGGGCAAATTTACGGGTCAGGGGTGTGCTAAGGCTGACTCGGCTTTCCATCGACTGGGAAATCTGCCCCACTTCGGTGGCGTTGGCCGTAGAGACAACGATCCCTTTGCCCTGTCCAAAGGTAACGAAACTCCCTGCGTAGGCCATGTTTGTCCTTTCTGCTAGGGGCGTATCCCCGGGTAAGGGTTCGATCGCTTTTGACCCGGGCAAGGATTCCCCGGTCAGGGCAGACTCATCCACTTGCAAATTGCGGACTTTCAGCAGCCTCAAGTCCGCTGGCACTTTATCCCCCGATGCCAATAAAACGATATCTCCCGGCACCAAATCCCGAGATGGAATCCGCAGGGTTTGTCCCTCTCGCAACACCGTCGCTTCTGTGGTTACGGCTTTGGCTAGGGAAGCGATCGCACCTTCCGCCTTAGCTTCCTGCACATAGCCGATAATGGCATTGATCAGGGTAACTCCCCAAATCACCGAGGCATTCGTCCAAGACCCTAAAAATGCCTTAATAGTACCCGCAAGCAAGAGAATATAGAGTAGCGGCTGATGAAATTGCCCCAAAAATCTCAACCAAGCTGGTTTCCCCGGCTTAAATCGCAGTTCATTCGGGCCATATTTTTCGTAGCGACTGGCCACTTCTTCTGCTGATAAGCCCGCTGACCCATCGCTGGTCAAGTATTCAATCACCTCTGGTTGAGAAAGTTGATGATACAAGGGCAACGATAATTGGACTGGCATCATGCTCGACCATATTTAGGGTTTGCGGCAAAAAGTTTTTCCTGGGGAAGTGGGGAAGTGGGGAAGTGGGGAAGCTGTCTCATCACCCTATCACCCCAAAACCCTATCACCCTATTTATTTCCTGACGACCGACGACCGACTCCTGACGACCTTAAGCTCTCGTCTTATTTTGGTAATAGTCGCGGGTTCCCTTGGCATCTAGGGCTTCACCGAGACGATCAATGGCGTGGGCGTAGGCGGCGGTACGCAGAGATATATCGAATTCCTGGGCGAAAGACCAGACTTTTTCAGCTTCTGTCACCATTCTTTCTTTTAGGCGCTCATTTATCTCGTTTAATTGCCAATAAAGACCGCTGCGATTTTGCACCCATTCAAAATAACTCACCGTTACCCCACCCGCGTTAACCAAAATATCGGGGAAAACGAGAATCCCTTTTGAGTCTAAAATGCGATCGGCTTCTGAGGTAGTTGGACCGTTGGCCACTTCAAAGATATATTTTGCCCGCACGCGATCGGCATTTTCGGCGGTAATTTGGTTTTCTAGGGCAGCTGGAATCAAAACATCCACATCTAGGGCTAATAATTCTTCATTACTAATCGCCTCGTGTTCGACGATATTACACACGGTACCCTCACAGTAAATAGCAGTAATTCCGCGATGTTCCTGTTTATACTCACGAATGCTGGCAATATCTAGACCTTTTTCCCGATAAATGCCGCCCTGGGAATCACTTACCGCTACCACTTGATAACCGGCTTTGGCGAGGAGATCCGCCACTACGGCCCCGGCGTTACCGAATCCCTGGACGGCCACGGTAGTATTAGCGGGTTTTTTGTCTAATTTCGGCAAAAGAGAGTTAATAACATGAAAAGCCCCCGTTCCCGTCGCCGTATCGCGGCCGCGACTGCCTCCCATGGTTAAAGGTTTCCCCGTCACCACCGCCGGACTAATTTTACGCTGAATGATGCTGTACTGGTCCATCATCCAACCCATGATCATCTCGTTGGTATAGACATCGGGGGCAAGAATATCGATATCGGGACCGATAAAGTCGGCTATACCCTCGATATAGCCCCGGCTAAGGCGTTCTAACTCGGCTTTTGACAATTCTTTCGGATTGAGGGTAATGCCGCCCTTAGCCCCACCAAAGGGCAAATCCAGCAGGGCGCATTTAAAGGTCATCCAAAAGGCTAGGGACTGCACCTCATCGATGTTGACGTTGGGATGATAGCGCACCCCTCCTTTGCCGGGGCCGCGGGTGTCATCGTAGCGGACGCGGTAGCCTTGGAAGATTCTTAAAGTGCCGTTGTCCATACGGACGGGTATGGAGACGCTGAGACTAGCTTTGGGATATTTTAACCGCTCGATCGCATCATCGGAAATGGAGACATACTTAAGGGCCCGTTCTAGGCGACTGCTGGCATCGGTAAAGAGTGATTTCGACATGATTTTTTTCCCCCTATCTATCCCCATTAGAACATGGAAAAAAAGTATATTTCGCTACAGTTTATTTTTCTTAATTAACCATGGGCGGGAATTGCCGACAAGTGTTCTCAAACAAGGTTATTGTTGAGTTAACTTCAGTGAGTAAGCGATTTTCCGGTACATCATCCACCCCCAGGATGCGATCGCTTAATTCCATTTAATTTTAACTGGCAACAATACTAAATCTGGTTATTAAAAACTGATTATTTATTCTCCGTTTTGCCTGAGTGCCTCTTGCCTGAGTGCCTCTCCTCATAAGTAACCTATACTCAACGGATTTAGTATGAGAGCCAAGAATCAGCCATCAGCTTTTCGCTGATGGCTGAAGATAAGAAATCTGAGGCCGAAAAACAGCCAAGTTTTAGGCGACATTACCTGCTGTGGCCGTAATAATTTGACGTACTTGAGCATCGGTCAGATTCGGATTGGCACTCAACATTAGGGCCACCACTCCGGCCACATGAGGTGTTGCCATGGAGGTTCCACTCAAGAAACCATAGCCACCATTAGGGAGAGTAGAATACACTTGTACGCCTGGAGCGGTGACATAGCTCATCGAAGAATTGGAGCCAGCACGATTGGAGAAGGAAGCCATCTGGTTAGAACTATTAACGGCACCTACGGCAAGACCCCAAGAGGTGGCACTGGAAGCGGGATAACCGGGTTGAGCTGCCCCCTCATTACCAGCGGCCATAACCACGATAACACCGCGACTGCTGGCATACTGGAGGGCCGATTGAATTGCACTGTCAGTGCTACCACCGCCCAAACTCATATTAATCACATCGGCACCGTTGTCCACGGCGTAGCGAATTCCTTGGGCAACGCCACTAGAGCTCCCACTACCAGAATCGCTCAAAACTTTCACCGGCATAATTCTGGAATTGTAGGCCACACCAGTGGCTCCGAAACCATTATTAACAGCAGCAATGGTTCCCGCCACATGAGTACCATGGCGGTTGCCATCTAAAGTGTTATTATTGCCATTGGCAAAGTTCCAGCCATAAACGTCATCAACGTAACCGTTGCCATCGTTATCAAGGCCATCATTGGCAATTTCGCCCGCATTCGTCCAAATATTGCCCGCTAAGTCGATATGATTGCGGTCAACTCCTGTATCTAGTACAGCAACGACGACTCCTTGTCCTGTATAACCTCTTGCCCAAGCTTCCGGAGCATTAACTAAGTTAACCCCCCAGTCATTAGCACCACCAAAAGTGGGGACATTGGCAAAAGGACTTTCATTCAAGGCTCCAGCGACGGCTTTCGCGGCATTAACTAAACCGTATCCTGAAATGGCACTATATCCTGGTACAACTGTGGCTGTGGTCGCCGACAGGGTTAAGTTATAGTTAGTGCTGCCACTGTAGGGATAAACCCGGATATAGTAAGTACCCGCACCGAGTTGACCAGTAATACTCTCACTGCTGTTACTGCCATTAGTGGATCTAGTAATCACACTGCCATTACTATCTAATAAGGACACATCGGCATCGGCACTTAATCCCGTTAAATTGAGGCTAAAGTTGCTGCTGCCTGCTAAACTAAAACGATAGTAATCATTGGTGTCTGTAGAACC
>NZ_JADBUP010000065.1:0-6774 GCF_020245605.1 Microcystis sp. M061S2
GGGGGGGTGCGTTTTTAGGAAAAAAATAACATATTACATTTTCTTGCCATTCTTTGCGTGTGGCGTGGGCTTCGGGCTGTTTTGCGGTGGGCTGTTTGCCTGTTGGCGTGGTGTGGTGGTGGGTGGTTGCATTGTGCTGTTGATTTGGTGGGGTTGGTGGGGTTAACTTCTATCTTCTTGGATTGTGTAGGTTTTCGGTGGATACGTTGAATAGTAGCAGTTATTTATTCGGCAGTATTTTTGTGCTTGGGTTTCTGATGGTGTACCGAACAATATTCTGTTATCATCATCATAACATATATATACCGTTTCTTTTTGGTTTATTCTTTCCATTACTGATATGGCCGGCTCTATGTATGTTCTTGTTTCAATCATCATAAATTTGGGTTTTATTGGTTAGTTAATAATTTACATCTGGCATCAATCAACTTCAGGCGGTTTTTTATCTCCTGCGGTGTGTAGCTTAATTGCTTCATCTTTTCAATGATTTTATCGGTGGTGGTTGGTTGTGGTCTTTTTACCTTTCTTCCTGAAGTGCGAAAAATTAGAGTTGGCATAATTATTTTTTTAGTGTATACAAATATACATATATATTTAGTATTTTGTACAAAAATAATTTCTTTAACTTAACTTTAACATATTGCAATTATATGTTATTTTGTAGGCAAAAGTTGTCAAAATAGGCGTTTTCCTGTGCTTCGTCTGCTTGGCTTTGTCTGATTCTTACGATATCGGCGGAGGGGTGGAAAACCTGCTTATATTGGTAGTCATAAAAACAAACATCACCCTTATAAATTGTTTTACCTGTTTCGCTGCATTTACTCTTGAATTTTGCGTTAATCATCTTGAGGGCTGCCATATTGTATAAATTTAATTGTTTAGAAATGTTTATATGCAATTACTGCTTCATTATTGGTTTTATTCAATGTAATAAAATAACCAGAAAAATATGAAGTACCGAAAATTCCATGCGTAAAATTGTTTTTATAGTCGGTTTTAATGAACATACAGAGGGGTAAAATTTCGGTTCTATCTTTCATCTTCAATTTTACATACATTGTACCTTGTGCGTCTGATTCTTCAAATGAATATGTATTTTTTACTTCTTCCTGTTCTTTGTCTGATAATTCATTGAAATTATATATTCGGCTGCGGTTATATACTGATGTCATATTGAAATTTTAATGAGTTGAAAAATTAGCGGTTTGGAGGGTTTCCGCTGCCCTATATTTTTACAGGGGAATTGCTGTACTTATTTTGAATGGTTGATAATTTGGGTTTTTCGTAGCTTCGTATTTTTCAATATCTACATTCAGAGAATCGAAAATATTTGTTGTCGGGTCTTTAATCATTTTAACGGCTGCGGTAACTGCTGGGTCTAAAATTGGTTTTACTTCTTCAAAATTTGCCCCACAATATATAACTATCGCCTTTGCTGACGCCTTAAGATGTACGAAAAAAAGTGATGCGATATGCTCTATTTGTTCGGGCGTGTAAAGGTTGAAATTTTCGTGCATAAATTTTGCGGCTTTGTTTATTCCTTCCACTCCGTACAGATTAAAAGATACATATTTAATATGTCCGTTTTCTGCTTCATACATTGCCATAATTGAGCTGTATGTTGAATTTTTAACAGCGTTTAAACGGTTGTTTTTTGGGTTAATGGTTTGGAAAATTGTCCGGAATCCTTTTCCTTTTTTAAATTCCAGCCCAAAATAGGCGGTTGTTCTTAATCTTCCGTAGGGATAATTATTTGATTCTGCTCTGTGGTTGGTTGGTAAAAATTTCATAGTTTTTTATTTTTAGTGTAGGGCAAAGATAAGGGTAAAATTTACTAATTTGTACGAAAATAATTTCTTTAACTTAACTTTAACATTAACATTTTTTTAACATATTAGAGTAAAAAAATAGGGGTGTTTTATTTCCCCTATTTTGTTTTTTGCTTTTAGTTTACCGATAACATTTTGAAAATTGTGTTGTCGGTGGTTAGGGCTGTGCCTGTATACTTGCTTTCTATCCTTGCTGCTTCCCGATTAGGTACGGGCATTATATGGGAAGTGTAATAAGTCACTCCCGAAAATAGTCCCCACCTTGTTTGTCCTTTGGCGTTGGTTTCGGTTGCTATGCTTGTTAACAATTCGTTGGTTCGGTTTATTTGATAGGTGGTATATTGTTCCTTTGCTTGTGCTGGGGTTAATGCGGTGTCTACCTTTGTAATTTCTTTCACTACTTGTTGAATGAGCTGTTTTGTTACGGGTGTTTCTGACATCTTTATAAATTGGTCAAATATGGCTGTTTCTTGCTTAATTATTAGCCCTATTTGCTGCAAATATTCTTCAACTTTGGCGTGGATGCTTTGGGTGTGTTTAGCCGAATTTTGGAGTTGCTTTGTGGCTGCGGCAAACGTATTTCTACAACAGATTGTGAAATTTACATTTCCCCATTTTAGAGAGGTTGTCCCATCGTGTGAATTGATGCCAGATATAAAACCTATTACCTTACTGCGGTTTTCTCCAATGCTTTTAATTTCGTTCCCTGATTCTAACTGAAGGTATAATTTTTGCCCTCCGTTAAATTTTCCTCCGGAGTGTATGTTATATCCTCCTTTATCCGCTATTTTAATAACAAGGTCTGCAAGTTCGGAATTTTGGAAGGGTACATAGCTATCCCTTACAGAATTTAGGCATTGTCCATTGTCTGAACGAACAAGGGCGAAGTAAGGCGTTTCGTTGCCGTTGGGTAAAATTAAAGGTGTTTTTTCTACTTCCCAATTTAATCCGAATTTATCCAACAATTCATTTACTTTATCATTTTGAATCGCTGAACTGATTAACGAATCTGCAAAATTTGTGTTCATAGTTTTTTATTTTTTGTTTAGAATGCAAATATAGGGTATAAATTTAGTATTTTGTATAAATAAATTTTCTTTAACTTAACTTTAACATATTGTAATAAAAAAAATAGGGGTTAAATTTCCCCTATTTCAATTTTGATTTGATTTATTTTTATTCTTCTTCTTGTTCTATTGTGAAGGTCTGGAGGGTTTCAGTTATTTTTATTTGCTCTCCTTTACATATTGAATTATAACGGTGAACGGCTTCATCGTAATTTGATGATAAACTGCCATTAACAAAATTTCCATTTACTTCTGTAAAAAATACAGGTTGCTGCCCTAAATTTTGCTCTTTAATAAACTTAATTGTTTTTTGCATTGTGTGTGGTTTTATATGGTTTTTTAATGTATTGGTTCTATTCTGTAATAAGTTACGTTGTCATTTTCTGCATGGTTACAAATCAAAGTGTGAGTTGTTTGCACAAATACGCATATTTGTTGTTTGCTGCCGAAATTTTTGGCTAACAATATATCGTTTTCCCTGTGGTTATTTCTTTCTTCGTTGCTTTTGAATTGATTCCAGATTGCTTGTATTTCTTCTTTTTTCATTTTGGCTTATTATTGGTTAAATTTTTGATTTCTTTGATTATATCTCTTTTCAGGTTTTTTCTGAAGCTAATATTTTTTTCTTTGCACTCTGCCAACCAATAAACATACTGACCTTTCTTTTTAGGAAGCGATTCACGTTTAATTTCCCAAATGTTTTTTTCTGAATCTTGATATACTGATTTTATAATTTGCACTGATTTCATAGTATTAAATTAATAAAGCAAAGATAATATAAATATTTATCATTTTACACAAATATAATTTCTTTAACTATATTTTAACATTGTTAATACTTTGTTAAATGTGTTTATTATTTTGGTTGTATATCAATTATTATTTTACTTTGCTGAAAATTATTAACTATGTCAAAAATCAAGCGTTACAAAATTGTTCCAGACAAAGAAGTGCCAAGTATCGAAAAAGTAAAAATTTCTACTTCGGAACAAGCGGCAAACTATGTCAGGCAATTTTATTTTGAAGATATTGATGTTTATGAATCGTTCTTTTTGCTTATGCTCAACAGAGGGGGCTATACAACAGGTTGGGCAAAAATTTCACAAGGTGGCATTAATTCGGCTATTGTAGATGTTACATTGGTAGCAAAATTTGCTATTGAAAATTTAGCCAAAGGAGTAATTTTAGTACACAATCATCCGTCTGGTCAGTTAGAACCAAGTGATGCAGATGTAAAAGTTACAAATCAAATTACACAAGGGTTGCGATTATTGGATATAAATGTGCTTGACCATATTATTTTAACTTCCGATGGCTATTATTCTTTTAGTAGTGAAGGAAAAATTTAACATTATTATTTTGTTTTTATTTTAATTATTAAATACATTTACAAAAATTAAGTTATGAAAAAAATTATTTACCTTTTGATTATCATTTCAGCTTCTTCATGTGCTACTTCTGGGAATTGTCCGACTACTAACAAAAAATACTTTACAAAAGGTATTAAAGGCAGCAAACCACTATACAAAGGTTATGGCGGTCAAAATTCAAATAAAATGTATAAATGCAAATAATATGAAAAGAAAAAACACCAGAGTTTTTAAGAATGGCAGGTATTGGCGATTAACCTATATCTGTAAAAGGGAAGATTGTTCCTCTATTGTTTCTAAAACATTTCAAAAGAAAATAGAATGATACCTTATTTAGCAGCATTATTATTTATTTCCTGTATTGTCGCATATTTTCAAATAAGCGGTGATGATACGGGATATACAGATGATTTTTTTAATTAAACCATATAAAACACAAACCTATGGCAGTTCAAATGCAGAAAACCTACAAAAGTGTATAATTTTTAACCAACAAATATAGATATGCAAATTAGCGACAAAATAAAGATGATTAGTGTTGAGGAGTATTGCGAAAGAATATCTCCACTAAATTTCAGAATCAAGAACAAAAATCCGTACCAAAAAATCAGCAGACAAGCTGTTTATTACAGAATAGCAAATAACAAAGATTTGCCGGAAGTGAAAAATGTTGTCAAAAATGCTGGAGTTTATTTTTTAATTGTTAAAAGTGATTTCTAATATGAAAATGTTTATAAATATTATTATTTTTATTGTCTTTATTTTATTCGTTTATTATTTACAACCTAAATCGGAAAAAGATGCTTGATACAAACACAATGGGTGAACAAGAACGTCTTATGCTGGTGCAAAATTTAATTGACCACTTACTTTATGTTCAAGGCAAAGAACGAAAAAAGTTTTTGAGCAAGTTGGGTAAATTATTTGTAACGTATCCGGTGAAAAGGAAAATAACCTATTTTAATCATCCTAATTTAAACAAAAATTCTAAACTATGCCAATAATGTCTTTATCTATCTATCGCACAATACAACTTCTTGATGAGAAAAAGGAAGTAAAATTTGATTGCGATTATGAAATTGCCAACACAGGAATTGGTTCTTATGAGTTGTGGGGAAGCAAACAATTTGATGCTGGATACCAACACGCTAATTTGGAAAAGGCAAAATGGAATGAATCATTATTTACTCCAGAGGAAAATCAAATAATTACCGATTGGGTTGCAAAGAATAAAATTAGCATAGAAGAAGAAGTTTACTATAAGCATATCGAATATGCAAATGATACTGATTAATTAAAAACAAAAAAAACAAAAAAATGAAAAAAATTATTTTATTATTACTGATTACGATTTCAGTTAAATCATTCAGTCAAACTTTCAATGGAGTTGAAATTTCGGGTAACATTTCAGCAGCAGTAGAAAAATTTAAGTTAAAGGGCTTCAAATTGAGCAAAAAGGAGGAAAATATTTATATTATGTCTGGTGTGTTGTTTAATGAGCAAATAGAATTGTTTTTGTTTGCTACACCAATTACAAGGCAGTATGCTAAATGCGTTGTTTATTTTCCGGAGCAGTCTTGGTTTTTGCTGAAGAGGGATTATAACAAATTTGTAAATTTATTTGATGAAAAATATGGATACCATACTTCTCAATATGAATTTTTTTCCGACCCATACTATGAAGGTGATGGCTATGAATTAAATGCTTTGATGCTGGACAAATGCACTTATGCAACATTTTGGGAGTTGGCAAAAGTATCTATGTCTGTTTCTATATCAAAGTATAAGCAAGTTGAATTGGTATATGAAAATACTTCTATTATGAACGCATTGCAAACAGAAAGACAAAAACAACAATCAAGAATATTTTAATTTTAACCATGACCACTACCCTTAACAAAATAAAAGCACATTCACCCTGTAAAGATGGGTGGGATAAGCTGCTTAATCATTTAGGCAAAACCCATGCAGACGATGAGCCTCTATCTATTGCTACTATCCTTCAATCCAACGGCATAAAAGATGCACTTTGGGCATTACGTGCAGTCGAAGGCAAGGACAAAGAGATTAGATTATTTGCCGCCGATTGCGCTGAATCAGTGCTGCACATTTACGAAAATCATTACCCCAATGATGACCGCCCCCGAAAAGCCATACAAGCTGCAAGAGATTATGCTAATGGAGTGATTGATAAATATGAATTGGATGCCGCAAGGGCTGCTGCGTGGGCTGCGAGTGATGCTGCGTGGGCTGCGAGTGCTGCCGCATGGGCTGCGAGTGCTGCTGCGTGGGCTGCGAGTGATGCTGCGTGGGCTGCGAGTGATGCTGCGAGGGCTGCGAGTGATGCTGCGAGGGCTGCGAGTGCTGCCGCATGGGCTGCGAGTGATGCTGCGTGGGCTGCGAGGGCTGCGAGGGCTGCGAGTGCTGCTGCGATGGATGCGTGGGCTGCGAGGGCTGCAAAATGGCAAGAGATTGAACTATTATTAACCAAATACCTATAACCAATGA
>NZ_JADBUP010000066.1:0-6637 GCF_020245605.1 Microcystis sp. M061S2
CAGGTGCAAGATTTTGAGAGAATTGTGCTTCCAAACCTTGCGTCTTCATCGGCCCGCGTCCTGTAGGGGCGAAGCATTCGGGCAATAACCTATCGGTGAAACCGTAGATTTTCTATCCGAATGCTTCGCCCGTACTTTTTGCTGCAAACACTAGGTAAACTGGTTGAATGACAGGAAGGACGGGCTAGAAGCCTAGCCCACAGATAAAATTAGAGAATCTATGTAAAACGGGTCTCCTACCCGTGCAGCTCTGGGATGCTCCTCAAAACCCGCACTAACATAGAGCATAGGGATTTAGATTAACTGCTCTAATTTTGCTCGTAAAGTCTTTTTGCCGAATTTAGTTAGAGTTTGTTGACGCAACCATTGCGGGTGACAACGTTGATCCTGACCTGACAAAATTTCTAAACAAGCTTTAGCCACCTTTTCGGCATCTCGATAGGGAACGCGCCACCCCACCAAACCATCCTGGAGCGGCTCTGCTGAACCGTCCTCATCTCCAGAAATCACGGGAATACCGCAGGCCATCGCTTCTAGGTAAACAATCCCGAACCCTTCCCGGGAAGGCATAACGTAAGCATCGGCCAAACGATAATGGTCCGCTAATTCCTCCGTCGGGACAAAACCGGCGAAAATTACCTGTTTATCCACTCCTAACTGCTTGGTTAAAGCTTCTAACCTTGGGAGGTCGTCCCCTCGTCCGATGACTAGATATTTTACTTCGGGATAAGTCTCTAGAATTGTCGGCAGTGCCCGAATGGTAACATCTACCCCTTTATAGATATCCCCCGACCACAATCGGGCCACTGTTAATAAAACTTTGGCATTTTCCATATCATATTTTTTGATTAATGTCAAGGACTTTTCACCTAAATTAAACTTTTCCTCATCCACCACACAGGGGAGAATTGCTACTTTTTTGGGATCGATAGCGTTAGCCTTACACATAAGATCGCGACTGTAACGGCTAATTGTCCAGATCGATTCGGCCGCTTGCAGGGCCTGTTTTTGGGAATTTGGTAAAGGTTCCCAGACTTCTTTGCCGTAGGTAAGGACGGTGTAGGGTATGTCTAAAGCTTGACAGTAAAGACGGGTGAGGGGGGCTAAATTTATATGACCACAAAAAACCTGTTGGGGACGTTTCTGGAGGAGAGAAACTAAAAACTTAAGGGCTAATTGGATGCGTCCGAGAGTTGCTGAGTTATTTTTCAGGTAATGAAAGGTAATACCTTGATTTTTAAAAGGATTAGGACAATCAGGGGCATCCCGCAGTAAAAAAACCTCGGCCGCCTCAGAATCGGGTAAAGTGAGATAGGCTTGCAGAACATCCTTGATATAGGATTGAATACCACCTTCTTGGGAAAAAATCTCTAAAAATAGGAATATATGAGGCATCATAGAACGTCAGTGTCAAAAAGTTTTGGGTTTGGCGAAAAAATTTTCCCCGATCTTTGATCTGTACTATCACACTTTCTTGATCTATTTCGATCGTTTCCCAAGTAATAGATCCTAACCGCTAACAGTCCGAAAAAGAACAATCTGGTGGCTCTTCTTGCGTGTAACTGCCAGAATCAGGGAAATTCGGATGCTGATAGCTAAAATAACTGATATTAGTCAGTTTAGCTGATAATGCTGGCCAAGGCGATAGATAAACAGTAAAGGACGGGGAAATAGTCAGAATTTTCCAGGATGCCAAAGATAAAGCTATTTCTTTGTCCCCGGTGTCATCGAGGAATCTTCCCTTTTTAACGCTGGATATTTTCGGGAATTACTAGAGATAAAAAAATTAAAGTTACTCAACTGCTCTGACAAAGGTTACAAATGCCCCCAGAACGGTTAAGCTTATTTTAATCTCTGTAATTGCTTTTATGGCTCACTTGACTTCTGAAAGACTCAATTTAACCACAAAGATCGCCTATGGTGCTGGTGATTTGGGACCGGCTATCACTGCCAATATCTCGGTATTTTACCTGCTATTTTTCCTGACTGATGTGGCAGGATTATCGGCAGGATTAGCCGGTAGTGTGCTGATGGTGGTGAGAATTTTCGACGCTATTAACGATCCGATTATTGGCATGTGGAGCGATCGAACTCGTACGATCTGGGGTCGTCGCTTACCATGGATGTTATTGGGGTCGATTCCCTTCGGAATTAGCTATTTTTTACTGTGGTTAATCCCGACTAATAACCAATTATGGTTATTTTTATATTATATTTTTATCGGCATTATTTTTAATTTAACCTATACAGTAGTCAATCTTCCCTACCAGGCACTCACCCCTGAATTAACCTATGATTATAATGAGAGAACCCGCTTAAATAGTTTTCGTTTTGCCTTTTCGATCGGGGGTAGCATTCTCTCATTAATTCTCTATATTCTCGTCTCATCCTCCTATGCCAATGATCTCCATCAAGCTTTTTTATTGTTAGGTGTAGTTTGTGCTTTAATGTCGATTATAGCAGTTATTTGGTGCGCTTTAGTTTTACAAGAACGAGGAGCAAAAGCGATTCTTAATCCCGCTCGGAAAAAAGTTTTGGCAATTGCTTTTATAGTTATCGGTGCGCTTTCCTTTGTCTATGGAGTAGGAAAAATGGGGGGAAATCCCAGAGATTTTATCGCTATTTCTACAATTTTATTAGGAATAGAAGGGATAGTTTCTGGGTTAAATATTTACTATGGTAAAACTGAAAATCATCTCAGGGATGGTGCGGCAATTAAACAGAGAGAAGCGGATAATAATACCGAAACTATTCCCCTGAAAGAACAATTAAAAATAGTTTTTGGTAATCGTCCCTTTTTATACGTTATTGGCATCTATCTTTGTGCTTGGTTAGGAGTACAATTAACCGCCTCGATTTTGGTTTACTACGTCGTCAGCTACATGAGACTATCGGAAGCAGAATCGGGTTTAGTCGCTTTAGCAGTACAGGGAACAGCTTTAGTGATGTTATTTTTCTGGCAAGCAGTTAGTCAGAAATTAGACAAAAAGATAGTCTATTTTTTAGGGATGACATTCTGGATTATTGCCCAAATCGGTTTATTTTTGCTCCAACCAGGAGAAATAACTTTAATGTATACTTTGGCAGTTTTGGCAGGATTTGGCGTATCTGTGGCCTATTTAATTCCTTGGTCAATGGTTCCTGATGTGATTGAATTAGACGAATTAGAAACAGGAAAACGTCGAGAAGGTATTTTTTATGCTTTTATGGTACTTTTGCAAAAAATTGGTTTAGCTTTGGGGTTATTTCTTGTCGGTATTGCTCTAGAAACATCGGGTTTTAAACCGAGAATTCTAGGAGAAGCAATTCCCCTGCAGCCGGATAGTGCTTTAATAGCAATTCGCCTAGCAATTGCGCCTTTACCGGCATTTTTTCTGATCATTAGCTTAATTCTTGCCTATTTTTATCCAATTACTCGCCAAGTTCACGCCGAAATTTTAGACCAATTAGCAGCAAGAAGACAAGAGGAAAAGTAAGTAGTCGTGCAAAATAAATTTCCTAGTGAAGAAAGGCAAAAGGCAAGAGGTAAGAGGCAAGAGGTGGTTAGATATGTGTAATTAATTTTGCTTAGGTACTTAAACATCAGTTGTCGGCCGTCAGGAGACAGGAGATTATTTTTATTTATTCCCGAACTTCCTGCCCATAAAAATCAGCAAACCCTTACCCCAAAGTAATTGTATTGATTTTTGAACTACTTGTTACTGGGTACAATCGACCCGGCAGCATAATGTCTTCAATGAGTATAATGTTATCGATAACTAAATTGTAAAAAAAATGAAATCCTATCCAGTAGAGTTCCGTCAGAAAATCCTAGACTGTTATTATAACGAACCCATCTCTCAAAGACAATTAGCGAAAAGATTCTGCGTAACCTTAAGTTTCGTACAAAAGCTTTTGAAGCAATCTCGAGAAACGGGAGATATTCGACCGAAGACTTATCGATGTGGCCGTCATTTAAAACTTACGCCAGAACAGGTGATCGCCCTCGGTGATTTGATTGAGGAAAATAATGACGCAACTCTAGCCGAACTATCGGAACTATTCCTAGAAATAACTGGTATAGTGTTAAGTGTGGCGACAGTGGCAAGAATAGCCGAACGCTTGAGAATCACCCGCAAAAAAAAACTCTACACCCGACCAGAAAAGAGATAGAAAGAGTCCAAAAACTTAGACAAGAATATAAAGGATAAAATTCGGGATGTATCAGATTAAACCCTAATCTAGCTATAACCAGAATCCAAGCTGGCTCGCTTAAAGTAACTAGAGCGCACGGGACTAGACCTCTTAAAAAAAAACAAAATTTTGCAACTATTACGGAGATTACTAATTATGACCACAAACAATGCCGAGAATAACTCAATCTATCCCGTGCGTTGGCAAGATAACAAAGTTTGGCTGATCGATCAAACCCGTTTACCCATGGAGTATGAGGAAGTTGAGATCACCAGCAGTGAAGCCATGGCCCGGGCGATCGAAACGATGATTGTCCGCGGTGCCCCGGCGATCGGGGTGGCGGCTGCATACGGTATGGTTTTAGGAGCGCAGGAAATTACCACCGACCAGACAGAGGAATTTCTGGCTGATTTAACTAGAATAGCCGATCGATTAGCCCAAACCCGGCCGACGGCGGTGAATTTATTCTGGGCGATCGAGCGAATGTTAAAAGTGGCCAGGGAAAGTGGCCCAGAAGTGGCAGTAATTACCAAAAATCTCCTGGAAACTGCCCACAATATCCAAAAAGAAGACGTGGAAACCTGTCGGGCGATCGGTCATCATGGTTTATTGGCGCTGCCAGAGCAACCAGAAAAACTGACAATTTTAACTCACTGTAATACTGGTTCCCTGGCCACGGCCAGTTATGGTACTGCTTTAGGGGTGATTCGTTCCGCTTGGACGGCGGGGAGATTAATACAAGTGTATGCAGATGAAACCCGGCCAAGGTTGCAAGGGGCAAAATTAACCGCCTGGGAATGTCTGCGGGAGGGAATTCCCGTCACCGTGATCACCGATAGCATGGCGGCCCACTGTATGCAGCAAAAACTGATCGATGCGGTGATTGTTGGGGCCGATCGCATTGCGGCCAATGGGGACACGGCTAACAAAATCGGCACCTATTCCCTCGCGGTGCTGGCAAAAGCTCATCATCTGCCTTTTTATGTGGCTGCCCCCCTATCGACGGTGGATTTTTCCCTTAAAGACGGTACGGGTATCCCGATCGAACAGCGTGATCGTGCCGAAATTTATCAGGTGGGGACAACTACCGTTTGCCCCAGAGATGTTAACTTTTATAACCCCGCTTTCGATGTTACTCCGGCCGCTTTAATTACCGCTATCATTACCGAAAAAGGAGCGGTAACACCGGCTGAATTAATTTTTTTACAGGAATCCTCGGGGTGAGTTTTTTCCCCACTGACACCATTTTTATTTGTTTATATCGATTGGCACAGTGGGGAAAAATTCCGCCTCAATCCCATTGGAGGTGACGGCCAAGGGCGAAAAATAGACAAAAACTACCTCTATCCATAAACTAAAGGACTAGAGTAATTTTGAGAAACTATCTAGTTATCAATAGAATAGTTTGAATTAATTATTGATTACTTAAATCAAGAAACCATAAATTATTTATTAGTTTTAGATTATTTTTTTGTTAATATAGGCTAAAAAATTAATTAAACCAGAGCTTGGTTCTATTCTATGAAAATCCAAGCAGCTCAAAGATGTATTCTTCTTAAAATTATCTTGGCTCTTCTCGACTTTGTGTAATAATTTTTGCCGATCAAATTCTGAAATGTTTACTGGGAAAGACTTTTAGGGCTATTTTGGTGAATAAATCAACTATCAGTATAGGCCTCGTTTCCACACAGAAACCAGAAAAGCCAAATCCTTGCATAATCGAGATTTGTATGATATTATAAAGAAATAATTAAAGCAGAAAATTCTGGGTGATTTGGGTAGATTTGAGTATATTTTAGGGGAGGCTAAGTATATTTGCCATCTCTGCTTTTAGTAAGTATCAATAAAATCAACCGGAAAAAGGGGATTGCCGAATGAAGAATAAGAAAGCGGAATTCAGAGAAGGAGGAAGGGAGTGAAGTCAATGTTAAGGAGCGGCTCGAATAATCGAAAAGCCAAAATTATCAAATCATCACTTACTTCGGCGAAACTGGTCAAAAAATATGGATAAAGTGCGGGTTATCGTTGTAGAAGACCACGATTTAACGCGCATGGGCTTGGTTGCCGCTCTCCAGCATCGAGAGGGTATTCAAGTGGTGGGAGAAGCCATCAGTGGATTACAGGGACTGAAACTGCTAGAGGAGACTAAACCCGATGTAGCGATCATCGATATAGGTTTGCCTATGATCGATGGGATCGAGTTAGTGCGACGCTTCCAACAAAATCGGGGCGAAGACCCCCTGGCCACGAAAATCCTCATGCTAACCATGCACAAAACCCAAGAACAGGTTTTAGCGGCTTTTAGTGCTGGGGCTGATTCCTACTAGACCTCTCCATAATTTAATTAAATCACAATAATAGGATATAATAAAACAAATAGTAACTCAAAAAAAGCCATGAAAAACTACACTTGGGAATACATTCAAAAATATCCGAAACAAACTAAAAGACTATTAGGAATTGA
>NZ_JADBUP010000067.1:0-6981 GCF_020245605.1 Microcystis sp. M061S2
AAATACACGGCAGAAGTCGTCGACATGACAGAAAAGAGCTTCTAGACTAGACATAGATGGGTTGGGGGTGCTGAGTTTATATATTTTTCAGCTTACTAGCCCCCGCCTTTTCTTTCCTCCCTTATCCCGAACTGACGTTATCAACGTTTGGGATTATGGTTAGGAGTCTGGATGGGCAGCATCCAACGAGAAGAAGCCCCTTGCCTACGTTTTTATGACCTAGACGGCAATTTAATGCTCCTACCTGCGGAATTAGCCGAAATTGAACGTCAGAATGCTGAAGGCGAACGTCAACGGGCGGAACGTTTAGCGGCGCAATTACGGCAATTAGGCATAAATCCCGATGAAACCGCGTAATCGGCCCAGGACTGACCCCTATCTCTAAAAACCGAAAACCCACACATTCCGATCTCGGTTTGTGTGGGCTGATTGTTCACTTAATTCTAAGATTGAAAGCTTACACTTTGGCGAAATCTAAGAGCTTAACTCAGAGTAACACCAGAGCGATCATAAGTTTAGGAAGAGAAGTCGGCCGAGAAGCGACGTTGAACGGTTTCCCCGTGGCCATTGTCATTGTCAATACCGATTTCAGAAGCACTTCTCCCTAACATCGATTGTTGACGATTTTTGACGGCATGGTGGTGACGCATCATTAAGGCGCGAGCTTGTTGTTCTGTAGACATAATCATTTCCTCCGAGCTGCAAATAGTGTTTCGAACTTTTTTAATCACCCACTAATATGTATAACATACAATTCTGTATCTATTTTTACAAAACGCCCTAATCCCAGAAAAATTAACAAAACTTTACAATAGGAGACGGTCGGCAGCAGTCAGAAGTCAGGAGATTGCTTTTATTTATTCTCCCCACCCCCCAATTCATAATTCATAATTCCCAAGACATCAATCGCCCTCATACCTTAATCGAACTAGGTTCATCGACGGCGGCGATAATGCGATGACAACCGGAAAAGGGTTGCGCCCATTGATACTGGTGTTCTAAAGGATTACCCCAACAGAGACCGAGATATAATTCTGTGCGCGCCACATCTAATTCCGCCCATTCGGACTGGGCAACTAATTCGGCTAGAGAATCGGCGGAAATGGGACGACGAGAGTTAAGCGCCCACCAAAAATTCATATTAGGGGTGATACTGTTCCAAAACTCTAAAACCGAGGCTTTGGCGGCCATGAGAATTTCCTTGTCACCCGCCACGGCAACTAATTGATTATGAATTTCGGGATAACGGAGAGTGCGATCGCCCCATTGACAAACACGCCAGATAATGCCCGAAACCTGATATTTTTGTTGATAATCGTGAATTTGGCGGCGAAAATCCTGATAGGCGAAGACTTTGCCCACCTTTTCTAGATTGATCGCCTTGGCAATCACCGGATTATCAATGCGCTCCGCCGGAGAGAGTAACAGACGTTCCCCTTTGCAAGTGGCGTGCATTTCTCGCTCGAGGATTTCAATTAACTGCTGTGTCGAGTAAGCCATACTACCGCTCTTACCTGAGAGAGGATTTCTTTTTATCATAAACTCGAATTTCCGTAGTGGAAAGGCTCGATCGCTAGAAAATTGTCAATCATCGGAAATATTGGCAGTATACCCCTTAATACTTATCGGCGAAAAAACCCCTCAAAACACCTGTCAGGGAGAGAAGACAGTCTAACTGCTAGGTTTTACATCGGTTACTTTTTTTCTGGTCCAGATGGCGAGAATTGTCAGGAAAAGTCAACCCGTCACTCCCCCTCAAGGATTTTTATCGATTCCAGTTAATCGACAAAAACAGTACAAGTGTATTTAATTAACTGGCCGACGTTTAATTTATCCTACTATTCCCCTGTTCTATTTCTCCCAGTCTTATTAAAATTCTTGATTGTTTTGGGTCACTTCTAATTTGATTGATATCTTTATAAGTAAAACCCATAGTAAATAATAACCATATTAATTCTTCTTTCTGATCGCTGCCACTAAATCCTCCTAGAATAGCGTCTAATCTTCTTTGATAGTTCTTTTGCGTTCTTTCCAGTGTATATCTCCCGATTAATTCTTCGATGTATTTTTGAATAATAAGTCTTTGAAAACGATCAAATTCATATCTGGTATCATCATATAGTCTGTTTCTCTCCGATGCCAATTTCTCGTCGAAAGTCTCCATAATAGATATTTGAAATTCTTTGTACAACTCTAATAGCTTTTTGATCAGACTGGAGACAGGATTAATTGTCGATGGGCTAAATCCACCCATTACTTGGTCAATTTGTTCTAAATTAGGGTTTAAGGAACTAATAATAAAACCAAAGACTAGAGCAATGATTAAACCAACATATACATTATCCTCGATCAAGCTTAATAGAGAAAATATAAGTTGAATGAGAAGGTATAAAAGTATTGATACAAAAATTTTGACAATTAATAAACAAAGGAAAGTATTTAAAAAATCCTTTTCTAAATCGGGAAATAAATGACGAATCCTAAAAGCTGAGAAATAGCTAATTCTAGTTTCAACTGCTACTCCAATAATTATCGCAGTCACCACAAAAGACCACCGATGTCCTTCCACAAATTTCTGTATTTCACTAGAAAGGTCGGTGGCGGCAGCTGTCTGAGAATCTACCAAAAATAGGTAATGGGTGAATGAACTGAAAAAAGGAAACTTATCTAATTCCGTTAGAACCTGACTACAAAATACCATTTACCCTGAGCCAACGAGTTTTCCAAGTGGGAGTAAAGATTTCGTAGTTTTTTTGTTTATTGACTTTGATATAGCCTTTGTCCTTTAGTTCTTTTAATTTATCTTGTAAGTCAGCTTCTCCAAGTCTATCTGTTTCAATTTTAAAGCTTACGACAGTGGCAGCCCTAACTTTGAGTAAATCAGATAAAAGAGACTTCTCCTCGGAGGTTAAATAATTGTCAGACTTAGCTGAAGTCCCAGAATCACCCTTATAAGTGTCATTGTCTTTGGACTTAGAAGGAAATATGTCAAGCATTCTGTTTTGTGTAGTTTATAAATACACTTCGACCAGTACACCTTGATCCTCAGTCATGACTCTCTGAGTTTATGACTGAGAATGACTGAGATATGTCTGAGTTTTTTGCGATAAAATAGAGATTGCGTCGATTGATGGAAGTTTATGGGGCGATCGCTTAAAGTAAAATCAGAATATATCCCTAGAGTCAAACAAGCAGTTAAACGCAATGGTTACGCAAGTCAACAGCGGCTTGCTGAGGAGTTAGGATTCGCAAAATCGACTATTAGCCTTTTTCTTAACGGTAAATCGATTAGTAATCTCAATTTTTTTGAAATTTGTCAAAAATTAGGCCTTGATTATCGAGAAATCGCTGACTGGGATGAGTTGGAGGAAACACCAGCTGCCACGTCTGAGGATGAGGGAGAAAACCGGGCCGCGGATTTTTCCAAGTATATTGAACGTCCTCCAGTGGAACAGCTTTGTCTGGAGACGGTGAGTCAAGCAGGTTCATTATTGCGGATTAAATCAGCCAAGGGGATGGGTAAAACCCTATTAGTCGATAGAATTTTGAGTCAAGTTGACAAAAGACAGTATAAAACCGTCAGTTTCAGTTTTTTACAAGCAAGTAAAGGAATTATCGGCGATTTAGACCGATTGCTCTCTTGGTTTGCTTTGATTATTTCCAAGAAATTAGGGTTAGCAGCTCTCTTTCAGGAAAAATGGCAAGAAGGATTAGGAATTTATAGCTGTACTGCCTATTTTGAAGATCATTTGCTCAAAAAGCTGGATAAACCCCTAATTTTAGTTTTAGAGGAGATAGATAGTCTCTTTACCTATACCAGCGTTGCCGACGATTTCCTTAGTTTATTTCGTCTTTGGCACGAGGAGGCAAAAAATAATAATACTTGGCAAAAGTTACACTTAATTATCACCTATTCCACAGAAAATTATGTTCCTGCTGACCTGAATAAATCTCCTGTGAATGTAGGAACAGAAATCCTGTTACCTGATTTTACTCTAGAACAGGTCTTGACTCTAGCTAATAAATATCAGGCTAACTTGGGAGAAGATGAACTGCAAAAAATAATTAATCTTGTCGGGGGACATCCCTATTTAATCCAAAAGGCGATTTATGGGATTACCCAAAAACAACTGTCTTTAGCAGATTTTTTAGAGACAGCAGCCGAGGAAGCGGGGATTTATGGGGATCATTTGCGAGGACATTTGCTAAACTTACAAGAACATCCAAACCTAGCAGCAGGAATGAAAAAGGTTGTAGAGTCCTCTTCTCCCGTTGATTTAGGTGCAACAATTAATTGGCAACTTCATAGTTTAGGATTAGTAACCTTTGTGCAGAATGCTGTTCAACCCCGTTATCCACTATACAGCGACTATTTTAGGTATCGCCTATCCTCCTAAAATCCAATATATTGAGTTAAACTGTTGTACATCTAAATCTAATATTCGTTTTCACCTGTTCCCCGTTCCCCCATCGAACCCAGAACTTTAAATGCGGACTAGCTTAGGGACAGATAACCTTTGATTAAATTATTCATCGAACTTAACCAATCAGACAAATTGCTAATTTTAATGCTATGGCGACCAATTTTTATCATGTTGGAGGCAGCGTTCCCCTAGATGCACCTAGTTATATCAAGCGGGAAGCAGATGATCTATTTTATAACTATCTAAAAAATGGACAGTATTGCTATGTGTTAAATTCCCGTCAAATGGGAAAATCAAGTTTGTGGGTACAGACACAAAAACGACTGAAAGAGGATAATATTGATTGTGCTACCATTGATTTGAGTGGTATAGGAAAAAACATCTCCGAAGATATTTGGTATCGAGTATTATTTGAGCAACTGGTTAAACGGTTTGCTCTTTCTATTCGGGGAAAAGAGCAAACTTGGTGGGATGAACGAGCCTATAAATCAGCTATTAATCGTCTTGATCAATTTGTTGATGAAATTCTCTTAGAGGAGATATACCAACCTATTGTTATCTGTTTCGATGAAATTGATAGCGTTCTGAGTTTAAAATTTTCCACAGATGATTTCTTTGCTTGGCTGCGTAGCTGTCATGAAAAACGTCCCCATAATAGGGATTACCAACGTCTAACCTTTTGTATGTTGGGGGTAGCGGCAGTTTCTAACTTTATTCTAGATAATTATCGTAGTCCTTTTAATATTGGTCAAGATATTCGATTATCTGGATTTACTATAAGGGATGCCAGAAAACTTGCCGAGGGATTGCAGGACAAAGTTATCGCACCGCAACGGGTTTTAGAGGAGGTTATAGAATGGACAGGTGGACAACCATTTTTAACTCAAAAAATTTGTCATTTAATCTCCACATCTCGCCCTGGATTTGGCAAGGAATCCCCAGCAACCCCGATTAATGTCGGCGATTTTATCCAGTCGCAAGTAATTAGTAACTGGGTATCTCAAGATAGTCCAGAACACCTAAAAACTATTCGGAATCGTTTATTAAATAATCGTTTATTAAATAAGCGTGTCACGGGTAGAAGAATGCTGAAGCTTTACCTAGAAATTTTAAGAAATGGTGAAATGACCGATGATGGTAGTCCCGATCAAATAGAATTACGCTTAACGGGATTGGTAGTTGAAGACCGACAAAAGTTAAAAGTTTATAATAAGATTTATAGAAATGTTTTTAATGAAACTTGGGTGACAACGGAATTAAATAAAATACCTCCATACATTGAAAAGTACGAAGTTTGGTTAAATTCAGGGGAAGATGACACTAAACTTCTTTATGATCAAGATTTAGCAGAAGCTTTAACTTGGAGTAAAAATCAAGATATTAATGAGTCAGAAAAGCGTTTTTTAGAGTTAAGTGAAATCGCAGCCAAACGAAAAGCACAGACAGCACGTCAAAGACAAGCACATCAACTGGCTGAAAAACAATTAACGCCCAAATTTGAGGAGAATCAACGAGCAGCTTTAATTGAGGAAACTTTAGCTTGGACGGGTGGTAACTTGGAGTTAACGGAAATAGTTATTCGTTTGCTAATCGACAATAAAAATGAGTTACGGAAAGGAGAAGAAAAACCAAAAATTGAACTATTGATTCAGAAAAATATTGTAGAAAATTGGTTACAAAATAAGGCAGCATCCCATTTCCAGAAAATACAAAACAGTCTCTTAACTCCTGATAAAAATGTTAGGTCAAGATTAGAAATCTATCAAGAAATTTTGCAGCAGGGGGGAGTCTTTGCTGATAACAAACCAGAAAAATTGGCACTTCAGCAAGCAGAATTAGTGATTAAGAATGATGATTATCTAGAAGTGACCAATCGAATTTATCAAGAGGTATTTAATGTTCAATGGGTTAAACAAGAACTAGAAAAATTAGATAAGGTGGAGAATTCTCCTGCTGGTTGCACTAAAATATTATCTTTCTTGGCACTATTAGGCTTTCTTGGATTTACTTTTTGGTCATTTTGGCAACCAAAAACTCCTGTGGGAACCCCCTCACCTAGTATTCCAGAAATTTGTGCTAAACGAGATTTTAATATTCCCTTAGAAAAGAATATTCAACAACTGCAAGAATTGGAAAGGAAACAAGGTGATCAGTTTCCTGAAAAGTGTGGGACTCAATTAAATGAATTAATGTTAATTCAGCAAGCAGTAGGACTAGCTAAAAATAATTTTGTGGCTGATGTGCCGGGTAGAGAAGGTGGTTTTGAAATTTTGTGCAAAATCCCCCCAACTTCTGATAACTTTAAAGAAGCTCAATCTTGGGCAAAAAGTTGGCATAATGACAGATATTGGAAATCGCGCATCGATCGAGCTTTGCAAGATAATCCAAATTGCCAAAAACTTATTGAATAAACATTAATTTTTCAATCACTAAATACCCCATCACTACCATTTAATTCCTCGGATAATGATACCCGGATTCCTTCCCTTCCCCGTGACCAAAATAGGGAGAATATGTCAGGAATATTGAAGGGTTGACTCCTGACAACAGGAGAGGA
>NZ_JADBUP010000068.1:0-2685 GCF_020245605.1 Microcystis sp. M061S2
ACACCTGATTCAGTTCGCATTCTATCCATATAAATTCTTAGGGCTTCATCATCTTCTCGATGGGAGAGGACATATTTTCTTAATTCTGGGCGAGACATTTGGTAAAAATCAGGTTGATGATTCATCTTCAAACTCCACATTTCCGTTAGTTAATATGATAAAGCTAAGAGTTTCACCTGCTAGTATATAAATCTCTTTTCTTTTTTCATCATACCGAAATATAGCGTTTCCCAATCTCATGAGGTACAGCAAAATCTTAACTCCTGACTCGTCAAAACCTAAGACTCTGTACCTCACAACTATGGAAATTGCTATAGATGAATATCGGTATAGAAGTTAGACAGGGTTTAGCATTTTAGCTATTTCCCACTCACTCATAGGGAATCAGGAGAAACCGTAATTGTTTCCAATTGGGGTAAGAGTCCTTTGAGTGTCGTTTCATTGAGAGTTTGAGCCTAGGCGATCGACTTTTCCACTTCTGACTGATAAGCTTCAGCATAGAGCAAAGCAGAGCGGACCCATTCGAGGGGTCGATGAAAATGTGCCGCCGTTTTTTGTTCATCTAGCGCGTAGCTTTGAGCAATTTGAATTACTTCCCAGAGAGCCAAACTGGAGTTTTTGAGGTAGGGTTGTCGCCCCAAAGGAGACTGGCGAAATTCAATATAGGGGAACTCGCTCTTCAATTTAGATCATTCCTCTCAATAGCGCCATATCAGTTTTTTCCACTGATAACTGTTCACTGTTCACTGTATGAAGGATTTAGCAGTCGAGTGAACCCTGCTTGTTCAAAATGCCGATCTGATGTAAAGGCTAATGTAATTACTTCTTGCTGCATAATGACAAAGCTAATACAATCAGTTAGCCCCCAATCTTTATCAAGAAGCTGACTATAAAGTTTCCAACCCTCATCGAAAAGAGATTTATTGAGCGGTATAATCTGTAAACCAATTAGATTGTTGAGGTGATTAATAAATCTAATTGTTTGAGAGCGAATTTTCGGCGAAACCAGAGCATCAGCCACTTCCAATAAAACAAAATCTGTTGTTATAAGCTGACATTTCTGTTGTTGAAGATTCGCCTTAACACGCTTGGTTTGTTCATGAAAAACATCATCAGCATTAATTAAGGCAATCCAGGCTGCCGTATCAACAAAAACCTTCCTCACGATTCTAGCTCTCGCTTGGGTAGCCCGTGAATGTAATGATCGTGCTGATAGGACAAATCGGAAATTCCTGTATTCATTTGACACTCTTCTAAGATTTGGTCAAACTCGTCCCAAAAATCATACTCTGGGGATCTGGATTCAAGCTGCTTTATGAGCATTGCGGCAATCTTATTTTGCTCTGATTCGGGGAGTTGTTTGACTTGAGCGATCGCCTCTTCTAATAGCTTTGTCATATCCTTGGAATTGTATAAAACCCTAATAACGATTATCTCATCATCTCGTTCCCAGTTTCTACCTGGGAACGCTCTTTTCAGGTTCTACCTGAAGAATGCTTTTCAACAACAGTCTTATGGGATGAAAATTCGACCGACTCCCATATAGTTTTCTAGATCAAATAAAATCTCAATCAAGCGGGTAGCACATCTTTGCCGATAGCTACTTTCATCAAAGCGCTCAGGGTTTCCAATTGTCAGAATTGGCAGGGAAGCGGGTGTATTTTCTTCACGTATGGTTTGTTCCAGCGAATCAATTCCTTTCATATTTCGATTTGCTGTAATTAAAATCATCTGAGTGTTTTGAGCAAATTGCCAAACAACCCGATCACTACTATCCATCGGCAATCCAACATCCTGAAAGGTGAAGAAGCGGATGGGCAAAAGATCAAGCCATCCTTCTGCTGAGAGGGTTCCCCAGAATAAAACAACATCGCCCGTTAAGTTGTAGTCAATCAGAAAGTTCATGATTGAGATTCAATGCGTGCTTTCCACTCTTGAAGCTTCGCACGAATGGTTTCTTGACCAGGCTTAGGGGGCATCGCCGCAATCTTGGCAAATCGCTCACGATTTCGCTCTTCCCAGTATTGACGAATTTCTGTCGCTGTCTGCAAGCATTCTTGATACTCGGCTTCAACCTCAGTACAATGAGTCTCAATGTATGCTAGGGCTGAATCAATCTGTCTATCATTAAGACCAAGTTTTTCACGAATCAGCTTGGGGGGATACTGAGCCTTTAGGTAATCCATAACATCATAAAGGGTAATTCGCGTACCGGCGATTGTCAATCCACGCTCTGTACGAATAATGGCTGATTGCCCGTTGGATACTAGAACCATACTCATAACCTTCTAGAATTTCATCGAAAATTTGGGTCTGAAACCCCGCCGTTTTACGGCGGCTTTGCTGTTAAATATTAGCACATTTACGAAATATATGCTAAAATATGAGACATGGAAAAAGCCTATTCTTACCGATTTTACCCGACACCAGAACAAGAGTCGCTATTGCGGCGCACTTTGGGCTGTGTAAGATTGGTTTACAATAAAGCTCTCCATGTCAGAACACAAGCATGGTACGAAAGACAAGAAAGAGTAGGATATACTGAAACTTCTTCAATGCTAACCGATTGGAAAAAACAAGAAGAATTAGAGTTTTTAAACGAAGTTAGCTGTGTACCTTTACAACAAGGGTTAAGACATTTACAAACAGCTTTTACTAATTTCTTTGCTGGTCGTACTAAGTATC